>DASRSD010000101.1 GCA_035656635.1 Pirellulales bacterium | reverse complement strand
TGATGCAAAAGTACAAGCCGTAGGACTGGGCTGTATCTTTGCCTGGATCGCTGCTAACTCCTGGTGGGAAGTACCAGTCGCACTAGCTCCTATCGGTCTGTGAGACAATGTCAGAACCCCATAATAAACGAACATATGAATCAAACATCAGAATATTGGATATACAAGTGAAGACCGCGACAGGGTTATATTACGGAAATATTGACAGTGAGGTAGGAACCATCCTCCAACAAAAGCTGAAACAGTTTCCGAATTTCGCATCTGCGTTGGTGCTTTCAGTCGACAGCACCATCGCCCCCGTGGACATTCTGTCCATTATGTCGAATTACGGAATCGATGCACGATTGGAACCTGGGGGGAGTGCTGCTCAACCGCGAACAAGTTGAAAGTGCCTCAAACGCAGGAGTGTTCGCCGGGTTTGACGAAGTATGGTTCCTTGCGACTGGCACAATACAAAGACAAATACCTCCCAAATATACCATCCCTGACACTGTTGACCGCTTGCTCAATACATTATCTGCATTTGAATCATGGTTGAAGGAAACACAGTGCATTTTGGCACTTGGCGATGGAGTAGAGCATCTGAGCTACGCCACCTGGGACGGTACTATTGCCGCCTTGATTGAATCACAGGAAACGAAATGATGCCAGGGTGAACCATGATCCGCATTGCCGAACCGCCGCCGCCTGACGATGGGCCGTATGAATCTCGTGGCCGTTTCGTTGCCGCCACGTAGCCGAGTCTCCGAGACTCGGAGGCGCGTGAACCATCTAGCCATCATAGAAATCATCGCGCATTCCCCACCTTCAAAACACTCGCTTACTGACGTGCGCGGCTCCGTAATTGTGTACGTTCAACAAACTCCACTTCGCGAATTTCGTAATCAAACATCCCTAACACCGCTTTGCACCGTAGGCGCACTACTTCAAATAATGCGAGCGGACGGCGACTTTCATGGTGCCGTCGCTGGCCACTTCGAAGGTGTGGCCTGTGGGACCTTGCTCTTCCCGCATCGAAACCGGGCCGTCGAAGCTGGCGCTGGCCACCTGGCAACTTTCGGGCTCGATTTGCAGTTGCCCTTTCACGTTCATGGTGCCGCCGCCAGGGAGCTTCAGCACTACCAGCATTTCGAAGGTGGCCAGGCGGCGATGATCTTCATCCAAGTTCACGTCGTGCAGAGTCAGCTCGACCTTCTGGGCATCGCCCCCGATGTCTTTCACGCCCAATAATACCGACGCCATTTCGTTTGGCATGCGCAGAGTTTGGCCGATCGCCATTTTTTTTCCGTTCAAATATTCGCCTAAGGGACTAGGATGGCCGACGGCATCCATGCTGGCGGCCACCAGCGAGCGCTCTTCTTCCGGCACCTCGCCGCCTTGCGGATCGGTAACCACCAAATCTTCACCGCGGCGCTGGACGAGGTACGATTTACCTTCAATCGGCTGCGTTTGCGGAGTGCTGGCCTGCTTGCCGCGGCTGACTTCCTCCCACGCCTTCGAATAAAAGACTTGCACCTTGGTGGCTTTGTTGTCGGTCACTTGCAATACGGTAACCTGGCGATCCTGATCGCGGGTGAGCTGTTGCATTTCGGACGAAATGGTTTGCCCGGCCTGATGCAGACTGATGTTTAGCTCCAACGTAAATTTCATTTCGTGCGAAGCCTGCTGGCCCACTTGCGGCGCGCGGTAGGTGAATTGAACGGCCTCGCCTGCGAAAATTTGGCGTGTTAGCAGTAAGCAGAAAAAGGCCACCGACCATCGCAGCGATGGTGCCCGACGCAAACAGACGCGAATAGATTTCATGGGAGAAGGGACTGGGCTAGGGGCTAGGATTAGGGAGTAGGAGCTAGGGAGTAGGGATGGGAACGAGAACGAGCAACAGAATCTGACAGGGATCAACAAACAACCGGAATTTCGCTTGCGGTTTAGCCGCCGCCGGACAGGAAAGCTGGCTGGGGCAGGATCGGTCGGACGAGTGTCTCCCCTGGCGAAAAGGTCGCGTATGATCGGCGGCCGGCTGGGATAGGTCAAGACGAACCTGGCCGTCCAAATGTCGTCTTCCAACCTCAGCAGCCCGCCTGAACCGCATGGGAGGAATAATTGTCCGCTGCAGAGCGGCATTTACGTCGATTTCGCGGGGTGTGCGGTTGCATCGGGGCCGGCTGCCGCATATCCTAATGTGTTGGCCTGAAAGAGGTTGGTGTGTGGTGTCTGGTCGTCTGGTGTCTTGTGCCTGGTAGCATAAGGGCACTAGACCACCATGTGCCAGTCAACCAGACACAAGGCCACCAGACACTAGACACCCAGAGATTTCATGAGGTTTTTGCGTGGCGACAGCTTCTAAACCGCGGACTGCTAGCGGATTGGTGACCGGCTCCGATGTGGTGGTGCAATCGTTGGTGAACCACGGCGTGGAAATCATCTTTGCCTACCCTGGCGGGGCCAGCATGCCTTTGCACCAGGCCCTGACGCGGTTCAAAGATCAAATTCGCACGATTCTTCCGCGCCATGAACAAGGGGGTGGGTTCGCCGCCCAAGGCTTGGCTCGAACCACCGGAAAACCAGGCGTGTGCATGGCCACCAGCGGGCCGGGCGCCCTGAATTTAGTGACCGCCATTGCCGACGCAAAAATGGACAGCGTGCCGCTCGTTGCCATCACCGGGCAGGTTGGCACGCCGGTCATTGGAACCGATGCCTTCCAGGAAACGCCCATCGTCGAAGTGTGCCGCGGCATTACCAAGCATCACTATTTAGTGACCGACGTGAACGACGTGACCCGGGTGATGCGGGAAGCATTTCACATTGCTACGACGGGGCGGCCGGGGCCAGTGTTAGTCGATGTGCCGAAAAACGTGCAAATTAGTTCCGTCGAGCCTGACTACAACGTGCCGATGAATTTGCCGGGCTATCATCCAGAGGTGTTTGCCAAGCCGGAGCAAATTCGGCAAGTGGCGGCGGCCATCAAGCGTGCCAAGCGGCCGATTATTTACGCCGGCGGCGGGGTAATTAGCGGCGATGCCAGCCCGGAGCTGCGCGAATTGGTCCGCAAAACAAAAATTCCCGTGGCGATGACGGTGATGGGGCTGGGCGCTATTCCGGCCAACGAGCAGCTTTCGCTCGACATGTTGGGCATGCACGGCTCGGTCTATTCCAACTATGCCGTGAACGATGCCGATTTGCTGCTGGCCTTCGGGGTGCGGTTCGATGATCGCGTGACCGGCAAAGTAGCGGAGTTCGCCAAGCACGGGTTTATTGTGCACATTGACGTCGACCCTTCGGAAATCAACAAGAATAAGGCGGCGCACATTCCGATTGTCAGCGACATTAAATTCGCCCTGGCCGAGTTGAACAAAATTGTAGAAGCGCCCGACGATTTAAGCGACTGGCACAAGCAAACTGCCGAGTGGAAGAAATCGGATCCGTTGAAATACGATAAAAACTTTGACGGTATTTTGCAGCAGCACGCCATTGACGAACTGTGGAAACTGACGCGCGGCGAAGATACGATCATCACCGTCGGCGTGGGTCAGCACCAAATGTGGGCGGCGCAATTTTACAAGTTCATGCACCCGCGCACGTTTCTTTCCAGCTCCGGCCTGGGCACGATGGGGTTTGGTTTGCCGGCCGCAGTGGGCGCAAAAGCCGCCAACCCGGACAAGCTGGTGGTGGATATCGACGGCGACGGCAGTTTTCAAATGAACATTCAAGAATTGGCCACGGCCTATTGCGAAAAGCTGCCGGTGAAAGTGCTGCTGCTCAATAATCAGCACTTGGGCATGGTGATGCAATGGGAAGATCGGTTCCATCAGGGGAATCGGGCTCATACGTATTTGGGGCCGATTGATCATCCCGAAGCGATTGGCGAAGGGAACGGCCTGGGGCCATCGGAGCGGTATCCCGATTTTGTGGCGATTGCCAAAGGTTACGGCTGCGGCGCAGCCACGGTGAAAAAGAAGAGCGACTTGACGGCGGCGCTCCAAGAAATGATCGCCTATCCCGGCCCCTTTGTGCTCGACGTGGAAGTTCCCTA
>DASRSD010000100.1 GCA_035656635.1 Pirellulales bacterium | reverse complement strand
GCTACACGTTGCTGGAGGGCGTCGAATTAGTCGATCCGGAAAGCGGCCAGACCGTGGCTTCTTCGCGGCTGGTGGAAATCAGCAATGACTCGCTGGGTGAAACGATTTTTGCCTCGCAGCCAGAAATTGACGCTACGGCCGCTTCGCACCTAAAAACTTTAATCGACGGCTGGATACAACGTCCGATTGATCCGCACGAATCAGGTTTGCGATTAGCCGCTGGCGAATTGACGCTGTGCTGGCCTGGCGGTGCGCAAACTTTTGTCGATTGCAGTGCCGAGCTTCGGTCAACATCGGAAGGTAATGCCGCTGAGGCGACGTTGCATTTGGCCAATTCCGATGCAGCACAGCCGATTCGGTTAGAATGGCGGCGATCGAATGTCTCAGGTCAGCTTGAAAACAGCTTGAAAATTCAAGCGAATAGCGCGCCGCTACCGCTGGCACTCATTGCGGCGTTTGCGGAGCGAGAAAATCATTTGGGCTCGCACAGTACGCTTGAAGGCATACTAAACGCAATGGAAACGCCCGACGGGTGGCAAGCGGAATTGACCGGACTGATGGAAAACATCGATCTGCACTCCACGGTAAGCGAGCAATTTCCGCATCAGTTAAACGGAAATGGAAAATTAGTCATCAAGCATGCCGTGATTCATGCCGGGAGGCTGGAAGAGGCCGAAGGAACTGTTCATGCCGGCCCGGGCATCGTGAGTTCATCGCTACTGTCAGCGGCCGCGGCAATTTTGGGTTTGGCACGTAGTGGATCGCAGAATTCTGTCAACGGATTGACGGACAACCGAAGTCCGAGCAATACAATTGCCTACGAAGAATTCGCTGCAGATTTCCTGTTGAACAACGGCGGACTTTCGATCCATGGCCGGTGCAGCGGGACACAGAATGGGATTGTGATGCGCAGCCGCGACGAAATTCTTTTGGCCGATTCCAACCGCGGACCGGCGCCGGTGGTGGCGCTGGTGAAAATGCTGGTGCCGGACAGTCGGGTGCAAGTGCCGGCAACACGGCAGACCGATTGGTTGCTGAATCTTTTGCCGGTGCCCGACATTGTGCCAGGCGATCCGCAGGCCGTGCCGCAAGCGAGATTGCGCGGCGGGAAAGGTTTGCATTAGAGGCTGCGTTAGAACTTGGAAGCCGGGTCAAATACGTATCTCGAGGCTCAGCAAGAGCTTCGTCCTCCAGTTAGACCATTGCTGCCGGCGAAGTGCGATTACTCAGCCAAAAGCGCTGGGGGAATAGTCCGATGCCAATGATCACAAGTTGACTCAAACAGAAAAGGCCCAAAGCCACGAGCACGCCTTCGGTGAATCCGTAGGAGTGCAATCCTACGCCCAATTGGTTGACGCCGAAGTGTGACCAACTGGCGAAAATATTGCCACCAATGGCCAGCACTGCCAGCCCGCGATCTTTCACCATGCCGTCCCAGCGAGCATGCAGCACCAGGGCGTTCCAGAGCACGATGATGAGGGCGGCATTTTCTTTGGGATCCCATCCCCAAAAACGACCCCAGGAATCGTCAGCCCACAATCCGCCCAGTACCGTGCCGACGAAACTGAAGAACATGCCAAAACAAACGGTGCCATAAATCATGCGGGCTAAGTCTTTTCCTTCGGCCGCACTGAGCGACGGCGTGAAGACGCCGCGAATCACGTAGATCAGGCCCAACAAGCCGGCGACGTACGTGGCGGTGTAACCGGTAACGACGCAGGTGACGTGGGTGGCCAGCCAGAATTGCGTATCGAGGACCGCTTGCATGACGCCGATGGTGTCGCCGCCGCTACTGGTTTCCAAGAGCAGCGAAAGTTTATCGGCGACCAATAGCGAAGCGAAGCCGGCGACCGACGCCAGCACGTTGCCATAGCCCAGGCGGTAGACCGATTCCAAAATTAAACCGGCCAGCACTGCGGCCCAGCCAATGTAAATCGCCGTGGCGTACAAGTTGGT
>DASRSD010000099.1 GCA_035656635.1 Pirellulales bacterium | reverse complement strand
AATCGGGCCTATTCACCGCAGAGACGCAGAGGCGCGGAGCAGCAGATTTTTATGAGGAATCCAGGAAGCCATGAAAGGAGATTTTTGGATTTTCGTTCCTGGTTTCGTGGATACCTTATAAAGGTCTTCTCTGCGTCTCCGCGTCTCTGCGGTGAAATTTCGGTCACACTCCAAACCAACGTTCCGCCAGCCGGTAGCCAATCCATACGGCCACGAAGCCGACTGCGCAACTGAGCGCCATGTTCACCAGCGCCAAGCGAAACTCTCCCTCGTGGGCCAGGTTGAACGTTTCCAAACCGAAACTGGAAAATGTGGTGTAGCCGCCCAGCACGCCAATCATCAGGCCGATTTTGTATTCATCGCGGATGATTCGCGGGCCAGCGAACAAACCGGCCAGCAGCCCAATCAGCAAGCAACCGGTGATGTTGACAACAAACGTTCCCCAGGGAAACCGCGCGCCAAAGGCTTCTCGAAACCAACCTTGCACGGCATAGCGTAACACGGAGCCCAACGCTCCGCCGGCGGCAATAAAAATCCATTTGAGCATATTACTCATCCGCTGTGCATCGAGCCGCCGGCGTTGAGCGGCGCTATTTTTGAGGATGCCATCCACGAACAAAAAAAGCCCTGCCCAGCGGCAGAGCTTTTGGTTGTGCAAAAAGTCTCCCACCGCGCAGCTTGCGTTTCGGTAGGAGTCATCAGCCAATGAAGGCGGTTGCGGGGGACCCCATCCCCATGGTTTGCTTCCTCAAATCGTGGGCAGAAATGCCGGCGATGTCAAGCGGCACGATTTGCCGTGATGGACTTTATCAGCCATCGATGAGGTATTTTTTTCGCGCGATTTCGACCGTTTTCACGTTTCCGTCTTGATCGACAAGCTTGAAGCGGATGATCGCACCTTCGGGCCCCTTGATGAGCGCCATGCATTGCAGCAGCGATTTTCCCGTGGGGTTAACGCCGTCGATCGAACGTACAGTTAGTCCGCCGGTGGATAACCCGGCGACGTCGGCGGGCGAGTTTGGAATGGCACCGATGATTTTTAGTTCGTGCGACTCTTTGTCGAGGTCAAGCTTGGCTCCCACGCCGATCTTTTCTCGCAGGGCCATCATTTTTTCCGGATCAATTCCATCGAAGTGCGCATGCTGGAGAATTCGCCAACCCAACATCGAAGAATGCACTTTCGTTTGATTGGTCAGCACCACGACGCCCACGCGCTGCTTGAGATCGAGGCCGATAAAGCTGTTGTATCCCCCCGTGCCGCCCGGGTGGCCAAACAACTCCGAACCGGGCGGGTTATAAACACCTTCGTCGAACCAGGGGAGCGCCGAATGGCCCGGAACGTCGTCGCGGACTTGGGCGTCGTGGTGTTGAAGGACGTGCGTTTTTTGCATCAGCGGAGTGAGTGCGGAATCGGCCAAGCCAACTTCCGCTGCGGCATATTTCAGCAAATCGTTGGCCGTGGAACGCAGAGCCCCGGCGCCGGCAATGGCCGGCATTTCCCAATTGGGACAGGGTTTGCCAGATTCGTCGTGCCCAGTTGCCAGCCGCGCTTTTAATGCCGCAGTCAACGTGACGCATGTGCTCTCCATGCGTAGCGGTCGGCAAATTCGCTCGACGACAAGCGACTCGAAATCCCGGCCGGTCTTCCGCTCCATCGCATGCCCCAATAATCCCATGCCGAGATTGGAGTATTGGAATTTTTCGCCAGGAGTTTCGGTTAGTTGATAGCCCGACAGAAACTCGTACATTTTTGGCACGGTATAGCTGGAAAATCTTTCGGCGGAATTAGCGCCTGTGAAATTGCCGGGGTTAAACGGCAGTCCCGAATCCTGCGCCGCCAGATTCAACAGCGTAATTTCTTTGCCGCCATGGGTCGGCATTGTGACCGACTCGGGCAGATACTTCGACACCGGATCGTCCAGCTTCATTTCCCCGCGCTCCACCAGATCTTCCAACAGCAGCGCGGTGAAAGTTTTAGTGGCCGAGCCGATTTCGAATACGGTATCGCCATCGACGTCTTTGTCAGTTCCGTTATCCAATTTACCGGCGCTGTAAATTCTGCTGCCATGTTCATCCACAATTCCGACGACCAGGCCAGCATCCTTGCTTTCAAAAGCTTTGCTGAGAAATGTTTGTATGGAATCGCCGTATTCGTCTGCCGAAGCAGAAGGGCAGACCACAAGCAAAAGTATCGAGACAAGTAAAAGCCGTAAATGCATTTTCATTTGTGCTCCTCTACATTACCGCCATCTGGCTCTTCATTGTAAATCGCCACTCACAGCTTTCCAGCCAACTCGTCCGACCCGATTCCCAGCACGGCGGCGGTCAGATTGAAGTAATTTTCGGTTGCGTTCAGCCACACGAGCTCCACAATTTGCGTGTCGGTGAAGTGCTTTTTCACCGCGGCCCACGTTTCTTCGCTCACGGCGTGGTTTCGTGTCGCTTCTTCGGCAAACGCCAGCGCCGCTCGCTCCCGCTCAGTAAAGCTGGGGCTGGTGCGGTAATCTTCGAGCGCCGCGAACCGGTCTTTGCCGATCCGTTGCTGAATGGCGTGCGCCAAACCAATATCCTCACAGAATCGGCAACCGTTCATTCGCGACACCTGTACTGAAACCAGGTATTGAACGGCCGGCTCCAGCGTCAAACTTTTTTGTACCTTCAGAATCTGCCGGACAATGTGAATGAGTCCCGGCTTGCGCGCATAAACCACTTTCATCGGTGTCAGCACTTTGCCGTATTGCCGTTTGCTCAGCCAATACGCCAGCCTCACCAGCAATCCACGCGGCTTTTCGATCGGCGTCAGATGCAGCTTTTCATGTTCCATGACCATGCCTCCGAAGTGGTAAGAAATTGCGCAGCCGATGCTGTGCGTTCGCCCGCCCGTCGCGCCAATCCAGCAGACCGACAATACTCTGAATGTCTCGATCACCAGTCACATAGCCAGCTAACGTGCAGTGACGTCAAATTACTTTCATCACGATTGCTCCGCCTTGCGTTCCAGAAGCGCGTTCATCGGCCGGGTGTGATCGAGAATTTTTTTCGCCTGTTCCGCGCCGGTCACCGGCAGTTTGCTCGGATCCAACAAACCCACCTGCACCAGCAGCGACGCCTGGTCCCAATAAATGTGCTCGTGGGCGACTTTGCCGCCAGCGAACTTCACAATGGCCACGTGCGCTAGCTCCACGTATTTGCCCGTGGGCGGCACGCCCGGCAGCATGGTGTCCATGGGAATATCGTGCGTGAAGCACACGACGAACTCGTCGACGATTTGATCGGTTCCCACGGTGCGCGAAATGGGAATCATTTTGGTATCTGCCGGCCAATGCCCCACGAAATGATCGCGATAATAATTTCGCACTTCTTCCCAATTGCGGCCGCCGGTGAGCGTGGGCACATGGGTCAAGTGCGGCTGGGCCGTCATTGTGCGCATGGTGGCCTCCACATCGAGATCGACAAACTCGTAGCGCATGTGTTCGTCGAACACCGCGCCCAAGTCGGTTGGTTGGCTGGCCATGCTGCACCTGCTTTCGATATTTCACCGTTGCCCCATTACCCTGCAGCTGCGCTCGCGGGCGTAGGGGATTGAAGAAATCGGGCCTTATTATCTTGCAAGAACCCCACGGCTGCAAATCGGCGTTGTGGCGGAAACCCACAGGGCGGTACACTTGCCCCACGGTTGAGCATTTCCAGGGATCATTCCCGCGAGGTACGGACGCCATGAAATTTTCACTTGCTGCATGTTTTTCGATGCCGGTGCTGGCCCTGTGGTTGGCCGTCGCTGGCACGCCATCGGCCGTTTACGGGCAATACGCGCAGCCGGCCCCGCAGATGCAATCGGTCATTGCGGCGCCGAAAACTCCGGAAACAGCCACCATCGAAGCGGCCACGCAAGTACTGAACGAAATTATGGCGGCGCCGGCCCGAGCCATCCCCCGCGCGCTGCTGCATGATGCCCAGGCGATTGCCATCGCGCCGGGGCTGATCAAAGGTGGATTTATTATTGGCGCCCGCTACGGCCGGGGTGTGCTGGTCATGCGCAACGATCAAGGCGCCTGGCGAGCGCCCAGCTTCATTACCATTGCCGGCGGGAGCATCGGCTGGCAGGCCGGCGTGCAATCGACCGATGTCATTCTGGTTTTCAAAACTCGACAGAGTGTGCAGGGCTTGCTCAACGGCAAGTTCACGATGGGGGTCACGGCCTCGGCCGCCGCCGGACCGGTGGGTCGCGATGCTTCGGCTGCCACCGACGTGCAACTCAAAGCCGAAGTATATTCTTACTCTCGCAGTCGCGGATTGTTCGCCGGAGCGGCGCTGGATGGCTCCGTCATTTCCATGGATAATGCCGCCACCGCCGCTTACTACCGTGGCACCGGCATCTTGTGGCCCGATGCTCCGCCGGGACAAGCGCCGACGTTGCCGCTATCGGCCGCCAATCTGCTGGCCACGATTGCCGCTTACGCCAACGCGCCACCGGCTGCGGTAGCGGCCATGCCCGTTGGCGCGGTTCCTGCCGGCGCGCCTGGTCAACCGGTTCCTGGGCAACCCATGCCCGCTCAGCCAGTCACCGCCATGCCACAAATGGCCGGCATGGTTCCCGCGGCCGGTCCGCCAGCGCTGGCGATGAACACGTTGCCTTCCGACCTGGCCGATATTCGCGGCCGGTTACTGAATGCTTCGCAGCGATTGAACAGCCGCGTCGACAGCCGCTGGCAAAGTTACTTGGCCCTGCCGCCGGAGCTGAACACCGCCAACAGCTCGCCGCAGCCTGATGTGGTTGAAGCCGCCGTGAAGCGTTACAAGGCCGTGGCCACCGACGCCAAGTATAAAGTCCTCACCCAGCGTCCTGAATTTCAGGAAACCTACGGTCTGCTAAAAGCCTACCGCGATTTGCAATCGGTCAGCAGCACCCCGAGCCTCGCGCTTCCCAACCCGCCGGGATAAACATTTCGTTGCCAACCGCCCTATAATGGGTTAGAATTCCGGTATGAAACTTATTCGCATTCGATTTCCGGATCGTGAATCTAAGCGCCAAGCGTTGGGCTATTTGGCAGGACGGTTCTCATTCACGACTTATGCTTCCGGCGAGCTGCTCGTCATCGAAACCGCATTGACCGCTCTCGCGTCAGAAGGCATCCGCTTTACCGCTGAGGGACCAGCAACGTATGCAGAAGCAATCCCGGCGTTTCGAACTACTGCTGCCCACCAAGTTCAATAGTGGCCAGCCAGTGCCAGGCGAATTATTTGCCGATACGCTATTGGAATTGGAAGAGCAATTTGGCGAAAACCGCCAATTCTTCGTCAATTTCAAAGAGCGGCTGAAAGAACGCTTCCAACAACTTGACATCTGGATAACGACGTACTTGGTGGAAGTGATTTGATCAATTAGCTTAGCTACCCCTTCACCATCGCCTCGCACACCAAGTCGCCGACCTGCGTGGTGCTGTAGCCCATTTTGCCGGCGGCCTGGCTTTTCATTTTCGTGCCCGTCACTTGCTTGATGGCCTTCATCACCCGGGCCGCGGCTTTCGGTTGGCCTGAATGTTCCAAAAGCATGCTCATCGCGCCCACGGCGGCGATGGGGTTGATGACGTTCTGCCCGGTGTACTTGGGCGCGCTGCCTCCCATCGGCTCGTACATGCTCACGCCGCCCGGATCGGGATTGATATTCCCGCCGGCCGCCACGCCCAGGCCGCCCTGAATCATCGCCCCCAAATCCGTGATGATGTCGCCGAACATGTTCGTGGTGACAATTACGTCGTAATATTCCGGCGATTTCACCATCCACATGCAGCAGGCATCCACGTGGTTGTAATCGGCCTTCACGTCGGGGTAATCTTTCGCCACGGCCTGAAAGGCCCGCCACCATAAATCGTGCCCGAAGGTCAGCACGTTGGTTTTGGCTACCAGCGTCAGCATTTTTCCCTTGGGATTATTCCGCTTGCGGGTGTACTCAAACGCCCAGCGAATGCAGCGCTCGCAACCCTTGCGGGTATACACGGCGGCTTGCGTGGCCACTTCGTCGGGCGTGTTTTTTTTGAGAAATCCCCCCACGCCGCAATACAAATCTTCCGTGTTCTCGCGGACGACGACAAAATCGATGTCCTTCGGTCCCTTGCCCGCCAGCGGAGTTTCCACGCCGGGGAACAATTGCACCGGCCGCAAGTTAATATACTGATCCAGCTCGAATCGCAGCGCCAACAGCAGCCCTTTTTCGATAATGCCCGGCGCCACGTCGGGATGGCCCACGGCGCCCAAAAACACGGCGTTGAATTTTCGCAGCTCGTCGGCGCCGCCGGCCGGCAGCGTTTCCTTGGTTTTCAAATATCGCTCGCAGCCCCAATCGAAAGGCGTGGTTTCGTACTTAAAATTTTCCAGCGGGGCCACGGCGTTCAGCACTTTGAGGGCTTCGGCGGTCACTTCCGGCCCGGTGCCGTCGCCGGGAATTACGGCCAATTTCAGAGTGGACATGAAAGCAGGGCTCAGGGTTGAGGGTCGAGAATCAAGAGACGATTCGACACGTTGGCATCTATCCGCTTGCGGTTTAGCCGCGATGCGCAAGCGGAGCGTGAAAAAATCACCGCCGCGCAAGTCGCAATTTTAGCGGCACGCCCCGGCGCTCACAAGCAGCGGCGCCTCGCGCATGCCAATTGCCTAGAGATGCCCAACAGCCACAGCCGTGGACCAATTCATTCGCAGCGCTTCAACCGAGCCAGCCGGCGGCCGCCTACCGCCAACTGCTTAGCGCCAGCAGTTTCAAAAAAATCACTTCTGGCTGAATCCCAGTTAGTACTGGCTGGAATCCCAGTTAGTTCTGACTGAAATCAAAGTGCTTGATCGCTTCGCGACCCAGCGGCTGCTTCAAAAACTTCTTGCGGCATTCCGGGCACAAATCGAAGCGCATCTGCTGATACACTTCTTCCTCGGCCACGCCTTCGGTGCCGGTTTCCTCCATGCGTTGCAGCATTTCCTGAACTTCCTGCAAGCCATCGCGGTCATCGTCGGTTTCGTCCAGTGCCGGATCCAACGCAGCGTACACTTCCATTTTGACCACGTAGCGCACATCCTGCTCCGTGTCGATCAAACGCTTGCACAGATCACACATATGCTGAATCATCGCACGCACCCCACGATTGAAAAAAGGTAGCCGTCATTTCCATTTCGACGTGTATTCTTATTAACTTCAATCCTACTGCCGCTTCGTTGCGCGCCGCAAGGGAAACTCCCAAATTTTTTTGCACGCGAAAAGATGATTCCAAAATAATTTGAAAACCTATTGACACAACCTGCCCCGCATGTCTGCACCCGGCGTGTTGTAAGTGCAATGGAAGTGCGTCACGGATGTGAACAAATGCACCGCAGCGCGAACCCGCCTCCGGCGCCGCCGGTCATGAAACCATGCAGCCGGCGCGATCCAGCAATCCGCTATCATCCCTGCAATCTGCTGGTGACGAACCAATTAGAATTCGATTTTTACCAAGCAATTTGCCAATGCTTGCTGTGGCCATGGCTGGCTTCGCCCGTAGCGCGACCACCGGTCGCGGCTTTATAACCATCCACTTTCCCCACTGCCTGCTGCCTACTGCCCGCCGCCTACCGCCTACCGCTTTCTCCATACTCGCTTCGGGCACCCCAAACAAGACTGGTTTGTTACACCCTCGCCAGTTACAATAAATAGCGACGCAAATTCAATGGCGGGTTGGCTGTAAATTAGACCGTGTACGGCTTGCCGCAAAAAGCGTTTTGGGCCCGTACTGACCGGTCAAAGCCGACCTTGCTTGGAAGATTTTGTTGATTGATCAAGCGGCGGAGGCTTTTGCATGACGGCATTTGCTCAAGGCGGGCTTAGTTCCAGCGTGTTGGTGCTCAACCGGTTTTACATGGCGGTGCACGTCATCAACGTCCGCCGGGCCTTGGGACTGTTGTTCCGCGAGCTGGCCGAAGTCATTCATTTCGAAGAAGGCCAATACGCCAACTACAACTTCGAAACCTGGTTGGAAATCAGCACCATGCGGGCCGCCTGCAAGCAGCAGCACGAAGATTGGATTCGCGCTGTCAATTTCGAGCTGCAAGCCCCGCGCGTCATCCGGCTGCTCTCTTACGATAAAGTGCCGCGGCAAACGCTGCGCTTCAACCGCCGCAATCTGTTTGCCCGCGACGGCAACCATTGCCAATATTGCGGCAAAGTGTTCCCAACCAGCGAATTGAGCTTAGATCACATCATGCCCCGCAGCCGCGGCGGCGAAACCAGTTGGGAAAACGTGGTGTGCGCCTGCGTCAACTGCAACGTGCGCAAAGGGGGCCGCACGCCGCACGAAGCGCACATGAAATTGGTCCGCCCGCCAATTAAGCCGAAGCGCAGCCCGCTATTGTCCGTGAAGCTCGATAACCCCAAGTACGAAAGCTGGAAAACCTTCGTCGACAGCGCCTACTGGACCGTCGATTTGAAATAGCTTAGCCCCCGCAACCTGTCATCCCGCTTAGCCCCCGCGGCCACGCGGGGAATTAATCGCATGCGGCCACGCGGGGTTATTTCCTTACCCGCAACCACGCGGCGTATCGTGAAACGCCGTCACGAAATCCCAATGCTGCGCGGGCCTGCCCGCTTGGATGGGATTCTGCACTACGTATCCAATCCTGTGCCGTATTTCCTGCTTGTCGTGTAAATAAACGTGCCAGGCTTTCTCGGCCCATGGTGTGGGCAACCGCCTCTCCCGCTTAGCCCCCGCGTCCACGCGGGATATTTCTTCGTCCGCTTCACCCGCGTCCACGCAAGCGGTTCTGCTTTCACCTTTCGCGCGGGTATCATCGACCTTGCCAAACGGATGCAGCCCCGCTTTCCGCAGCGCCCTGGATCCCGCGCGCTTCAGCATGCCCACAAATTCCTCCGCATCGCATTCGGGTCGAGGATAAACCAAGTGCACATGGTCCGGCATGATCGCCAATGCAAACACGACGAGTTTTATTTGCCGGATCAATTCACCAAAACCGCCAGCCAGACATTCAATTTGGTCGTCGCGGAATGTGACATTCTTCCGCAGCAGATGTTGTTTCGCCGCAAGCCGCAGGGCTGAATCGTGTTTTCGATTTGCAACCGAGTGTCGCGTGCCAGGATGAATCGGTTCCCCAAAGGGTTTCAAGTGCTCGGCTTTCACAACCTCTGACCATGACCCGCGGGGATCATTCGGAAGCCAAAATCCATACGCGCCGAAAATCGAATGGTAACCAATTACCGGTCGCGACATTGCGAATGCTCCACCGGTCGTGGCCGACCGGGCTAACCATGAATTTCCAACCGCCTCATTTTTTTGCCCCTCGCCACTCCATCCTCCCGCTTGGCCCTCGCGGCCCATATCATACCGCTTTGCCCCGAACCCGCTTAGCCCCCGCCACTCATTCGCTTAGCCCCCGCGGCCACGCGGGGTCCTGCCGTTTTAATCTGTTTTAATTTCCCCGGTCCCACAACACTTGCATCTGGCTTCGCCGCGCGCGATAACAGCCGGCGTTCGCCTTCGCGTCCTGTCTCAAATTCTCATCTCATTTACTGACCAGCGAGGACCGCGTATGAGCCCCAATGCCGCCACGCACAAAATGGTTTCTGATTCGCCCAACTTTTGGGAGCTGCCGGCCGAATCCGAAATACAGGGCATCACCATTCCGGAACAGCCCACCGCCGCCGGGCCCACCACGGTCCGCATTACGCATTCCAATTCTTACGGCCCGTTCGACGAAGCGGAAATTTTCGTGCGGATAGGCGACCCCAACAACCCGACCGATCAGGACGATGTGCAATCGCACGCCGATTGGGTGCCCGCCAAGCTGGTTGAGGAGTTGGTCTTTGTGGACGACGATTACATTCCTCGCGACCAGGCCGAGGAGCCGTTCGAAGACGAAACGCAGTGGTGCGCCACCTACGAAGCGGAATTGAAAATTCCCGCCGGCCCGCGGTCGATCGAAATCAAGCTCGTCAGCCACAATCCCGAATTGCTGCCCAGCCTGGTTCTTTCCGGCTGGGATTTCACAGTGGCGTAATCCGGCTTAGTTCGCGCAGCAGCCATTCACCCCTTCGCCGCCGCGCCCTGCCGATCCCGCTTAGCCTCTGCGGCCACGCAGGGGTGCCGCTGTTTTAATCTCCACGGCCCCGCGGCTCACCCACCGGGCCCCGCGGCATGCAACCTGCCTCCGAAAAACCTTCGTCGACAACGCCTACTGGACGGTGGATTTGAAGTAAGCATTCCCACCTGTGGGTGAAGTAAAACATTCTCCCCGCCCTCATACGGATGCCCTGGCACGCCGCGGAAACGCTCGGCGAAGGTGGCAGCATAACAATGCGTGCAGCCGGGGCTGATTTTTACGCAGCCGCGCACGGGGTTCCACGATGGCGTCGGTCCATTCGATTTTCGAATTATCGCTCACGGTCGATGTCTCCTATACACTTGTATATAAACGATGAACTCGAAACGCAACCATTCTGGCGTAGTTTGGCGAAATGTCCCATAGCAGTTGTAGCAATTGTCGCTGCTGTCCTAGCCGCTTGCTGACGCGCGCAGCTCTTAAATACGGTTTGAAGTCCCATATTAAGCCTTCACTGCCTCTGTGTTCCCCTGCGTCCTCTGGGGTAAAAAAATTCGCAGCCGGAAAATTTTTTGGCTAACTTTTGGGCCACTGTTCTGCTATAGTGTACGTCTGTACCGTAACACTGGTAAACCTGATGTATCACTGGTATTACTCGTCGGCAGCCGCCCATGGGCCAGTGCGACGGGTTCCCATGGGCAAGCGCGACAGACGGTCGCGGCTTTTAAAATTTGTGCCATGCGGCGGGATGATGCGACCGTTTTCCGCTGCGGCCCCCCGGCAGAGCCGGGGCTAATTTTTACCGACCACCGATCACTGACCTGACGAGCAACAATTCACCAACAATACATCTTTTGCGACGCAAACTGGCCTGATTATGTCACGCACAACACTTGGCAAATCCGCGAATTTTCCCTGCCGGCAGCAGCGAGCCTGCGACAAAACATTCCAGTTCTGTCCGGAAAATAATAATCGGGGACAAAAGCCGGCGGCAACTTTCGTCCGTGCGAATGGCCGCAATTGCCAAGGGCGTCTCAATTCGAGACTGCCGTTTCGGCATGAGCCGAGAAAAAGCGGGTTTCCAGCGATTTGCCCGCCGGTTGTTCGCGGTCGCCCGAAATGGGCTATGTTCCAATATGGTGACGAAAGCGCCTGTTCGCTAAGGGTTTGTGGCGAGAGGGTTTTGCAGCCTGCCGCCGATATCTGCGGTGAATGGTTGCAAATGGTTGGCAGGCACGGCACTTGCGAATGTAGGGTGCGAACCCGTTCGACCCCTGCGACGCGCAGTCATTTTCCTTCATTCTTCTCATCGTGTGCGCTCGCCGGCAATGAGTCGGACAGAAGGAAAAATGCCATGTATAATGCTCGTGCTTTGCCAGGGGGAATTTGGGCGAAACTTTGCCCCGGCAATGGGCCCCCACCGCGAACCGCTTCCCAGCCGGGGCGTATAAAGATGAGTAGTGCCATCGACATACAATCGCAAACCGACACTCCCGAAGCTTTGGCTCGGAAAACCGACGAAGAGCTGTTAATGGAGCATCGGTTGCGTGGGGGTCGTCGGGCTTTTGAGTTGCTGGTGCAACGCTACGAACGCGAACTTTACAGCTATTTGCGTCGCTATCTGAGCGATGCCACGATGGCAGAAGACGTGTTCCAAGCGACGTTCCTGCAGTTGTATTTGAAGGCCGACCAGTTTGAAGAGGGACGCAAAGTGCGTCCGTGGCTGTACACCATCGCCACCAACCAGGCGATTGATGCCCAGCGTCGCAACCGGCGGCACAAAATGGTCAGCTTGGATCGCCGCGGTCATCACCACGATACGCAAGACGATGTCGGTTCGCTGCTCGATTTGCTCACCAGCAAAGAGCCGCTGGCAGTCGATAACTTAGAAACAGATGAGCGCCGCCAATGGGTGCAACAAGCCATTGCCGAGTTGCCCGAAGCGTTGCGCGAAGCCGTGTTATTGGTGTATTACCAAGGAATGAAGTATCGCGAGGCCGCCGAGGTGCTGGATATTCCCGTCGGCACCGTGAAAAGCCGGATGCATGCGGCCATTTTGAAATTGAACGAAGCGTGGACGAACAAACATCCGAGCGATGATGAGTAAGCGATCATGAGCAATTCCATCCGCGAGCATTTGCTGGGCTACCTAGTGGGCGCCATTGAGCCCGAGGAGCGAGCGCTGGTGGAACAGCACCTAGCGCAGGATGAAGTTGCCCGGCGGGAATTGGAATTGCTGCGAGGAAGCTTGGCCCCGCTAGCGGAAGGCCGTTTGGATCACGAGCCACCTGTGGGCTTGGCCGCGCGCTGCTGTGATTTTGTGTATTCGCGCACGGAAATCATGCCGGCGGCGTTATCGCCGCCGGCTGGCGGCACGTCGCCCAGGATTTCGCGGCGGTGGACATGGCTGGAACTAGGCGTGGCCGGCGCGATTGCCGCTTCGGTGGCGATTTTCTTCGTGCCGCAGATTTATCAAAGCCAAGCGCACTCGCAAGTTCTGGCCTGCGAAAAGAATTTGAAAGACATAGGCTATGCCGCCGCCGATTTTAGCAATCGCAACGGCGGTTATTATCCGGCCGTGCGACCCGGCGACCAGGTGAACGCCGTGGGCATGTGGGCGCCGAAGTTGGAGGGTTATTTGCCGCAATCGGCCCGGACGCTGATTTGCCCTTCTTCTTCCGATGCGGATAGCTCCAAATTCCGCGTGCCGACGGTCGAACAAGTGGAAGCAATGGATGCCGCGCTTTTGTCTCAAATGCTGCCCCAATTGAGCGGCAGTTACGGCGGCCCGGTGGGTTATATGCAAGACGGCAAATATAAGCTGCAGCGCAAGCAGGAGCGGCCGAATGTTGGCGTATTTGGCGACCGGCCTGGAATGAACGGAACGAACAGCCCCAATCACGGCGGCAGCGGGCAAAATGTGTTGTTCGACGATTTACACACGGGCTATTTAACCACGCCCACTCTGCCAAGCGGTGACAACATCTACACCAACGCCGATCAAGAAGTGGGGCCGGGTCGAGGCCCTGACGACACGGTAATTGGCCCGGCGCCGCTGCCGATTCCGTCCAAGTAACAATCCAATGTTGCTTGGCGACAACGCCGCGGCCCCATGAATGGTGGACTGCGGCAACAACTTTACGCCGAGGTCTTCGCGGAATCTTGGCCACGCCGAGTGATAAACTCTTGCAGAAGCGGTGTTTCGGCGCGATCGCATTCCCCCTTAGATGCGTTCCGGGCCATTTGGCACTACACGTGCATTAGGGACCCATCACCTCCTTATGGATCCCCCCCGATCCACTTCTCTTGCGGCGGTGGTTAAGAGCTCTTGTCCCCTCGGGCTCTTTTCCATCGCCCGCAGAGAAGGAAAGCTCTTGCCGTTCCAACTTCAATCTCCAAAATGCTTTCCATTGCATGCACGCCCGCGAGCTGATCGACCTAGCCGTGTTTGTTGCCTCACAAGGGCCCGTACTAATTGGTAGCGTACGGCAAGTTCCCACTGCTGCGCTAGCTCAATACTGGACCGTCTCCAAATGCCGGTTAGACCGCTGGAACCGAACACTGCGTGAAGTGCAACCGCCGTCGGCGAGCTGTACGGAAGAAACTGTCGGTGTCCGTAATTTGCAAGCGGTGTGTGCAGAAATTCTCGTCAGCGAAATGCTTACGCGCGTGTGGTCGAGCATCTTGACAGCGATGGATTATGTTGCGGGCAGCAGCGAAGCGCAACCGGTGGCGGCCAGCGTGATGGCAGGACATTTGGAAGCTTCGAACCGCGTGCTCAACCTGATCTCATATAATCCGCAAAACGCGGAAAATGGAGGCGGCCTAAACCATTTGCGCCGTCTGACCGAACGATGGACCGATTTGCTGTTGGGTAGTTTGGGTTCGCTAATCCATGCGGCATCATTTGCCCACGATGCTGCTCGAACAGAGGAATTTTCCCGAGATTTTGATCGTTCCCATCAACCACAAGTGCGGGCACGAGCTTGGCATTTGATTGCGACTTCGCTTCGCGCCACGTTCGATGCACATTTGCGCGGCGTTACGCCAAATACCGATTTGAACAACAGCATCGCCGGCGCCATTTTGATATGTTTTCCGGGATACTTGTTCGATTCGACAGGAGTATATCACTCGCTTTGGAATCTACGACTATCTGCCGTGGCGACCGATACTCAGGCGATGGTCGATCAACTGCTGGCCGCCGATTCCCCACCCAAGGCATCCGCGGCACAGTTTTCTCGAAAAATCGCACTGCCCAAACGAACATGGCACATGCCCAGTGATGATCGCTAATTGACCGGGTGTAATTCAATTTGTCGCCGGTTGCTTGTTAGCCATTTGTTCACGAATCGTTCGGCTGATTTGAGCTGTATCCGTTTGGCCCCGCTCCAGTTCCTGTTCCACGGCATGGCAGCGCACCAGGTGCACGTGATCCAAACCATTTGTTGCCCTGGATGAATTCGGTTCAGCGACGGCGGCAGTTGCCAACTTCAGCTCCCGCGGCGGAGTCGTGCGGCATACGTCCATGGCCAAGGGACATCGAGGATGAAACCGGCAGCCTGACGGCGGATTGATCGGACTGGGCACGTCTCCCTGCAGTAAAATTCGTTTCCGCCGGCGTCCGGGATCCATCGACGGGATACTGGACAGCAGCGAGTGAGTATAGGGATGCAACGGATTCCGATACAGTTCGTAGCTGCCGGCCAACTCCACAATTTCGCCCAAGTACATTACCGCTACTCGGTCGCTGATGTATTCCACCACCGACAAATCGTGCGAAATGAATAAGTACGTCAGCTTTAACTCTTCACGTAACTGCACCAGCAGATTGATAATCTGCGATTGAATCGAAACATCGAGCGCTGAAATCGGTTCGTCCAACACCACAAACCGCGGCTTCAAGGCCAACGCCCGGGCAATGCTAATCCGCTGCCGCTGCCCCCCGGAAAACTCGTGGGGATACCGGTTCAGGTAGCGGCGATCGAGCCCCGTTTCTTCTAGTGATTCAATTACTCGGTTCAGCCGTTGCCGCCGATTCCCCAGGCCGTGCACGACCAAGCCTTCTTCGACAATGCTACGGACTGTCATGCGCGGATTGAGCGAGCCGTACGGATCTTGAAACACAATTTGCATGTCGCGCCGAAGGCTGCGCAAACCGGCCCCGTGCAACCGGGTAATGTCGCGGCCGGCAAAGTGGATACGCCCGTTGGTGGGCTTCAGCAATTTCAGCAATGTTCGGCCGGCCGTGGTTTTTCCGCAGCCGCTTTCGCCCACCAGTCCCAGCGTTTCTCCCTCGGCAATTTCAAACGAGATTCCGTCGACCGCCCGGACATACCCTGCCACCGTTCGCAATACTCCTTTGCGCACTGGAAAGTGCTGCTGCAGGTTTTCGACTTGTAGCAAGGGACCCGCCACGATTATTTCCAGCCTCCTTTGGAAAAATCCAACTGACCCGCAAAGTGGCAGCGGGCAAAGTGGCCCGGAGTAATTTCGCGGAGTTCGGGCTCTTCTGCCGTACAACGCTGGCCATCATTGAACGGGCAACGTGGATGAAATTTGCAACCACTGGGAAAATACAATGGGCTAGGCACCATGCCGGGAATGGTTCGCAATCGTTGTCCATTGCGTGGAATAGTAGGGGAGTTTGTCTTGCCAGCTTCGGGCCGCGATTGGAATAGTCCCACGGTGTACGGATGCAGTGGATGAGCAAACAGCTCCTGCACAGGAGCGTATTCCACAACCTTGGAGGCATACATCACCGCCACGTCGTCCGCCATTTCGGCCACAATGCCCAGATCATGCGTGATCATCAAAATCGACATACCAAATTCTCGCTGCAAGGAGCGCAACAGATCGAGAATTTGGGCTTGAATCGTGACGTCCAGGGCGGTGGTTGGCTCGTCGGCAATCAACAGTTGTGGATTACACGAGAGGGCCATGGCAATCATCGCCCGTTGCCGCATACCGCCGGAAAACTGGTGCGGGTATTCATCGACCCGCTTTTCCGGCGCGGGAATATCGACTTTGCGGAGCATGTCGATTGCGCGGCGGCGCGCTTCGGCGGCGCTGGCTTTTTGATGCAGCCGCACGGCCTCGGCAATTTGTGCACCGATGGTGAACACTGGATTGAGCGACGTCATGGGCTCTTGAAAAATCATGGAGATTTTTCCGCCGCGAATGCGCCGCATTTCCCGGTCGGTTAATTCAGACAGCACCAGCGGTTGACCATTGTCGTGCAAAACAATTCGCCCGCCGGCAATGTGACCCGGCGATGATACCAGCCGCATGATGGACAGGGCCGTAACGCTTTTGCCACAACCGCTTTCGCCCACCACGCCCAAAGTTTTGCCGCGGGGAATGGTTAACGAAACATCGTCCACCGCGCGGACCACGCCCTCGTCGGTGTAAAACCACGTGCGGAGGTTTTCGATTTGCACCAGAGGAGGCATAGTAAAGGTTTGATTTACCACAAGGGACGCAGAGGATCGCATGATTGTTTATTTTCCTGCTTCGCGCAGGCGGGGATCGGTCGCTTCTTGCAGGCCTTCGCCAATCAGGTTGTAAGCTAGCACGGTAAAGAAAATAGCTAGACCAGGGAACAAAATCAGCCACCACATTTGCATGTTGGCACGTCCTTGCGACAGCAAATCGCCCCAATCGGGATTGGGCGGCGGCGGGCCAAAACCCAGATAACTTAGCGCGCTTTCAATCAAGATTGCTCCGGCAATGCCGAATGTAATGGGCACGAGCACTGGTGCAAGCGCGTTGGGCAGGACGTGACGGAAAATAATACGCCCCGGACGCACACCCAGTGCCCGGGCAGACATCACAAATTCACTTTCGCGCAGCTTCAAAAATTCGGCCCTTGCCAACCGGGCGATGCTAGTCCACTGCGTGCAGCCGATGATCGCCATGGTGTCCCAAATGGTTGGCTTTTCCAGCAGACTGACCAAAGCCAAAATCAACACCAGCGTGGGAATGCACAACACCACTTCAATCAGCCGGCTAATGGCGGAGTCGATCGGACCCCGAAAATATCCGGCCAGCGAACCCAACACAATGCCGATGAGTGCCGCAATGCCCATCGACACAAAACCGACCAGCATTGCGGTGCGGGTGCCGTGCACCATGATGGCGAACACGTCGTAGCCATTGTCGGTGGTCCCAAATAAATTGAATCGGTTGGGGATGCCGTCGGCACCTGAGGGATTGCCGGGGCGGTTGTCCCATTCGTCGTCGCGGACACGGCGGAATGGGTCCTGATAAATAAGCGGCCAAATCGCCCAACTGTCGGGGTCTTTCTTTTTCAAATTCGTGGCGTACATCAAGCGCATTTCTTTAATCGCCAGCGCTTGATCTTCCCAATCGCTGTTCAAATATCCGAGCGCGGGAAAATAGATTTTGCCTTTGTATTTACAAATGAGCGGCTTGGTGCCGACAATGGCCGGTGCAAAAATTCCAACCAGCGACAAAAAGCCGACAAACACCAACGCCGCCATCGCCAGTTTTCGCCGTCGAAAGCGCCGCCATGCTTCGCCCCAAAAACCGCGCGATTTGGCCGGTACGGCCTGCATGTTTTCATCGACGAGCGGCGGAACGGTGGGAACGGTGGACATATTTTTAACTGCAGAGAAGCGCAGACACAGAGAAAGACAGGAAAAGATTCGGCTTCGTTCTTTCCACGGCGCGCCTGCGTGTATAGGCAGTTTGAATTTGTTTTGGATTATGAATAGGTTACGCGCGGATCGACCACGGCGTATAAAATGTCGGCCAACAGTTGCCCCAGCAATGTCAGGACAGAAAACAACAACACTAGGCCCATGATCGTGGGATAGTCGTATTCGCGGATGGCTTCGAAAAACAGCCGACCCATGCCCGGCCAGGTGAAAATTTGCTCCAGGATGATTGCCCCACTTAGCACTAAAGGTAACTCCAGTCCTAGCATGGTGACGAACGGAATCAGCGTGTTGCGGAAGGCATGATGCACGATAACCCTGGTGCGCGACACGCCTTTGGCGCGCGCGGTGCGAATGTAATCTTGCCGGAGCACTTCCTGCATGTTGGCCTGAATGAAGCGCGTGTCGTAGGCTAGCGTGCCGTAGGTCATGCAAATTGTGGGAAGCAAGGCGTGCTGAAATAAATCCCAGGCTTTTCCCCACATGGAAAAACCATCAAAACCTCCGCCGGTCATGCCGTCCAGCGGCAATTCCAGCCACGTGCCTTGCAGCTTAACAGCAAAAATCATCTGCAAATACAACGCCGCCACAAATGCTGGAAGCGAGTACAGCATGTATAAACTGACGCTGAGTGCGCGCTCGTCGAGCTTGCCGCCGCGAGCCGTGGCATACAAGCCCATTGGCACGGCCAGCAAATACCCCAGCAGCAGCGACGTGCCAGAGAGGAGCAGCGTGGGGCCAATCCGTTCGCCAATGACTTGCGTGACCGGCTGATAGCGCGAAAAGCTATTTCCCAAATTCAATTGCAGCACATTGCCCAGCCAGGCGAAGTAGGCGACAGCGGCAGGCTTATCGAGCCCATAGATTTTCTTCATCTGCTCCCGGTCTTCGGCGCGAATTTTTTTCCCGGCCGACATTTGTTCCATGCGGGCCAAGAGCGGATCGCCCGGCATCCAGCGAATGAGCATGTACACCAAAAACGTGACCGCCCAGAGGGTGAAAATTCCCAAAATCAGTCGCCGGACCAAATAATTCCACATGAACGGTTAACGCCGGATGAACAAGGAATCGCACAGGAAAACGAACTATTGGGCAGTCATCCAAATGCTGCTGAACCCAGGAGAGTAATCGTACGGTCCGCGCGGGCTGAACTTGTACCCGCGCAATTGCTTGTTAAAGCCGTAGAAGGCGCTGCGCCAGTAAAGAAACGTGCATGGCTGATCGTGATAAATCAACTCGTCAATTTTGGCGTAAATTTCCGCGCGTTTGGCGGGTTCGAATTCCTCGATTCCCTGTTGGAACAGTTTATCGACCTCGAGATTTCTGTACGCCAAATAATTGCGGCCCTCGTCGGGTATTTCAGTGGAGGCCCAAACGTTTTCGTCTTCGGCCGGATCGGTCCCGGTGCCCCAGCCGCTGAATTCCGCTTCGAATTCGCGCTTCAACAGCTTTTCGAACAAGCGTGTGCCTTCCATGGGCTTGATGTTGCAGGTGATGCCCAGTTGCTGCAGGTTGAATTGCATGATTTCGCATATTTTGATCCGTTCCGGATCGTTTTTCACGGTCATGCTGAATTCGAATTTGACGCGTTGGCCGTTGACCATTTTGTCGCGGATGCCGTCGCCGTCACTGTCGACCCAACCAGCTTCGTCGAGCAGTTTTTCCGCTTTGTCGAGATCCTGCACGTACGGCTTCAGCGGCGTTTTCGGCGCGTACCAGGCTTCCGGATTGGTAATGCCAGTGCATTGCTGGCATAGGCCGTACAAAGTTTTGTCGATTAATTCGCGATAATCAAAGGCGTACGACATGGCTTCGCGGACACGGCGGTCGCGGAAGAACGGGGCCGAATCGGAATCGTTATTCCAACCGAAGAAAAAATAGGTCCATTCGCTGCCGTAGGCTTTCGTGTTTTTGCGGTAGAACTCGGCATCATTGGTTTGATTGGCCCATTGCGCCTGCTGAATTTCGTAATCGTCCAGGGTGCCGCGCTTCAAATCCAAGAGCGCGGTGTTGGGATCTTCCTTAATGGCAAAGCGAATTTCCTCGAAGAATGGTTTTTGCCGCACCTGCCTGCCGTTTTGCAGGTACCAATCGTCGCGGCGCTTAAAGACAATTTCCTGGTTGCGAATGCGGTTGGTCATGACATAGGCATTGCCGGAAACAGGATGCAGCTCCGTCTGTTGATATTCGGGGGTCTGTAGCAACTCGTCGAACGTCATGCCACGGTTGAGCTTGTCGTACAGCAGCTTAAAAATGTGCTCGGGAATAATCCCGAAGTTCAAGTACCCGTCACCCGTGGCCAGCGCTTGCTTGTGGAAATAGACGACGGTGTAATCGTCGTAGGCGACGACGTCGCGCAGCTTGCTAGTGTCGGTACGCATAGCGGGAACGGGAATTTTTTCGTTCATGATGGCGTGGAACGAAAAGGCAATGTCGTGCGCGGTGATCGGCTTGCCGTCGGACCAAAAGCAATCGCGCCGCATGGTTACTTTGTCGATTAAATGGTCTTTGCTTTGCTGCCAGCGAACGGTGGTATCGGCATCGCAATAATTGGGCTGCATTTTCCAGTTGTAGATCATCAGGCCGAACTTGCTCTGCGCCAGTACGGTTGCTTCATAAATAGTGTCTTCCATGACGGGATTGGCGCTGTTGATGTCGCCAATTAAGTACCGCATGATGCGGGCGTGATCGTCGGGCTTTTCGCCGCCGGCGGGCAAGCGGCCCAATGCGCTGATGATTTTTTCGTTGTTCTGCGGGCTGTCGTTTTTCAGCTTGAGCGCTTCAGCCGCGCTGACGAGCGGGGGGTGTTGGACCAAATCGTCGGCCAATAGCTTCAAAGAATCGTAGACCGGCTTGTCGACCCACTCTACCGATTTATCCAATTCGGCCAGAGTGGCCGGGGGATTAGAAGCAGCGTCTGGCTTGGCGGCCGCAGCGGAACTATCGCCGGTCGTGGCGGAATATGCCAGCGGACTAAAATCGCCGCAAATGAATACGCATCCGGCAACTGTTAGCAATGCGGCGAGCCAACTTCGTTCCGTCATGGGTTGTTCTCTTCCAGATTGGGCAATGCCAGCTAGGGCCACATAAACCGCCCACTATGCACCGAAGCCAATTTTACGTCCAGTGCTTAACCGCATGCTAAACCGTGGCTTGGGAGGCGGTCAAGCAGACTACTGGGCGGTGTGCTAGCGGCAGAATCCGTGTTGCTTGGGCTGCCAAAACCCGTTAATGTTCCGCCGCTTGGGTGGCAGCAGTGCAGCCCAACAGAAAGCGCGGTGCGTTTCCCCACGCAAGTTCATTCCCGACGGGGATTCTGCACGAACATCGTCATCATTTCGCAAAGCTATTGAATCTCTCCATTTAGGCGGACGGGGAATTGTTATGCAATTAGCTAATGCACCGAAGAACTTTGTAAACAGACTCCGAATGTTGTCTGAAGGCATTCTTCTGGCTTTGGCATTGGGTATAGGCCTGCTGCTCATTCAGGCCGCGCAGCCAGCTGGCGCACAAAGCAAAGCCGATCCCAAAGTCGACGCCAACCCTAATGCCAAAACTGACTTAAAGCCAGATAAACAGCAACAAGAGATGAAATGGATTTGGTCGCCGGCGCAAACCGTCGAGAAAAAAATTCCGCCCGGCGTATGCTACTTTCGCAAGTCGTTTCCGTTGGGTCAGCCCGAAAGCGGCGAGGTGCAAATTTCCTGCGACAATGCCTACGAACTGTATGTAAACGGTCGTCCGGCAGGAGAGGGAGACAATTGGCGAGTAATGAAGTCGCACGATATTACCAAATATCTTTCCGCTGGCCGGAATACGGTTGCCGTAAAAGCCACGGTAAAAGCTGAGGGCAGCGCCGGCTTGGTGGCGCGTGTGTTGGTCAAAGATGTCGGCGGCACTTATGTGGCTTATAACACTGACGATACCTGGCGCACCAGCTTGCAGGAATTTCCACAATGGTCCAAGCATTCCTACAACGATACCCAATGGCTTCCGGCCCGCGTGGTAGGACCCTTGGGAACCGCGGTACCGTGGTTGGACGATGTACAAATGGCGGGGGGCGCTCCTGCCGGTCGTTTTGAAACGTTGCCCGAGTTTCGCGTAGAAACGGTTTTAGCGCCCGAAGATACCGGCTCGCTCTTAACCCTGGCCTTCGACGAGTTCGGCGAAATCTTAGCCTCCAAGGAAGGTTCCGGAATTCTCTTATTCCGCGATCCTAACCACGAAGGCAAGTTCGACAAGCCGGAAGTCTTTTCTGATCAAGTTACCAATTGCCAAGGAATTTTGGCGCTGAACGGGCAAGTGTTCGCCGTGGGGAAAGGCCCCGATGGGTTAGGGCTTTATCGGCTTACTGATACCGATGGCGACCGCCACGCTGCCAAGTGCGACACGCTGCTGAAGTTCACGGGCGATTCGGTTGAGCATGGGCCGCATGGCGTCACGCTTGGGCCGGACGGTCTGCTGTATGTTATCCTTGGCAACCACACTCAAGTTGACAAGCAGCCGGCATCGACCAGCCCGCTGCACGATTATTACGAAGGCGATTTAATAACTCCTAAATACGAAGATCCGCATGGTTATGCTGCCGGCATTAAGGCGCCGGGGGGCACGGTAGTACGCACCGATGTTAACGGCAGCTTTGCCGAATTGTTTGCCGGCGGATTTCGCAATTGCTACAGCTTGGCATTTAATCGCGCCGGCGAATTGTTCACGGCCGATTCAGACATGGAATGGGACGAGGGCCTTCCCTGGTATCGTCCCACTCGGAGCTTGCACGTAACTCCCGGCGGCGAGTTCGGCTCGCGCAGCGGATGGAGCGTGTGGCCCGATTACAACTTTGATAGCCTGCCCACGATGACCGATACGGGGCGCGGATCGCCGACTGGCGTAGTAGTTTACAATCACGTGATGTTCCCGCGGCGTTATCATGATGCGTTGTTTATAGGAGATTGGTCACGCGGGCGAATTTTGGCGATTTACCCGAAATCCAAAGATGGCACGTATCAAACCGAAATGGAAACCTTCGCCGCCGGCAAGCCGCTGAATGTTACAGGCTTGGATGTGGGCCCTGATGGCGGGCTGTATTTCTGCACCGGCGGCCGCGGCACGGAAGGAGGCGTGTACCGCATTGTTTGGCGCGGCAAGGTGCCGGCTGATGCGGTAGCTTTAGGCCAGGGCATAGATCAAGCCTTGCATCAGCCGCAACTGAATAGCGCCTTCGCCCGACAAAAAATCGCCCTGCTTAAGCAGCAGTTAGGCAAAACGTGGGACGAGCAACTCAATACCCTTGCCGAGAATCCGTTGGGGGCCAGTTTAGACCGCTGCCGGGCGTTGGATCTCATGCATTTATTCGGCCCGTTTCCTACCGGGGCGCAGCTGTCTCGCTTGGCAAGCGACCCGGATGCCGCAATTCGCGCCAAAGTAGCCAGCTTGATGGGTTTGCATCCCGATGCCGATACAGCCGTCAAGCTGGCGCAATTGCTGCGCGATCGCGATCCGGTGGTGCAACGAGTGGCATGTGAATCGATGGTTCGGGCTGGACAAAAGCCGAAGTATGAAGAACTAGCTCCGCTGTTGAGCAGCACCCACCGTTACATTGCCTATGCTGCCACTCGGCTGCTGGAAACCTTGCCCACAGATGAATATCGTGCGGCGATTCTCAGTACCGATAAAACCCGCACGTTCGTGCAAGGCGCGCGGGCCATGTTGGTGATGGATCCCACTCACGATAATTGCTTGGCCATTTTACGTCGCTGCGAAACCGTTATGGACGGGTTCGTCAATGATCCCGATTTTCTCGACATACTGCGAGTCATGCAATTATCACTGGCCCGGGGCAATCTGCAGCCATCGGATGTGCCGGAGCTGTCGGAGAAAATCGCTAAGGAGTATCCCACCCGCAACGCTCAATTGAACCGCGAACTAGTGCGGTTGGTCGTGTTTTTGCAAGGTAAATCAGCCGCTCAGCGGATGCTGGAACAACTGGCTGCCGACAGCCCCTCGGCCGACAAATTGCAAGTGGCGTTGTACGCCAGGTTCTTACACGGCTGGAGCACAGGGCAAAAGCTGGAACTGCTGAAGTATTATGAAAGCGCTCGCGCGCTCTCAGGCGGACATAGCTTCGATGGTTACATCGATAGCGTTTCCCGCGATTTTTTCGTCGACTTCACACCGGAAGAACGGGCCCTGGTATTGGCCGACGGCGCCAAATGGCCTGCTTCCGCATTGGCATTGTTGGCGAAATTGCCTGAAGACGTGCCACCAGAAACCATCGCTCAAATTATTGCCCTCGATAAACAAATTGCGGTCATGGATGGAGACGCAGCCCATAAATTGGGTATTGGAATTGTGGCAGTGCTGGGCCGTTCGCACGATCCGCAGGCCAGCACTTACTTGCACGAGACATTCGACAAGTTCCCCGAGCGGCGCGGTCAAATTGCCATGGCCATCACGCAAACTCCAAGCGCCGAAAACTGGCCGCTGCTGGTGCAATCGTTGCCGGTGGTGGAAGGAGCATTCGCTCAGCAAGTGCTAATTACTCTGGCGCACATCGAACAAACTCCTGATAACCCAGAGCCGTATCGGCAAGTGATTTTGCGGGGCTTGAAATTAGGCGAAAACGGCGGCTTAAATGCGGTGAAGGTGCTGGAACGTTGGACCGGCACACAGCTGAGTACACCAGAAGACAAGGCCGAGACGGCGCTGGCCGCCTGGCAGAAATGGTTTGCCGAAACATATCCCAACGAGCCGGAAGCCAAGCTACCGGTTGAATCTGCCGAAAACAAATGGACCTACGAAGAGCTGTACACGTTCCTGACCGGCACCGAAGGCGCGCACGGCAATGTCGAATTGGGCGCCAAAGTGTTTGCCAAATCGCAGTGCATCAACTGCCACCGCTTTGGCGATCGTGGCGATGGCGTAGGGCCGGATCTCACCACCGTCAGCCGCCGTTTCCAAAAGAAAGAAATTCTCGAATCGATTTTATTCCCATCGCTGGTAATTTCCGATCAGTACGCAAGCAAAACAGTACTCACGACAGACGGCCGCAGTATTACCGGCTTGGCGGCGAAGCAGGCCGATGGCTCGTTGGTGGTGTTGCAATCCAACGGTCAGAAAGCCACCATTGCTGCCGGCGATATTGATCAAGTCTTGCCGTGCAAAATTTCTGTCATGCCCGAGGGTTTGCTGAATACGCTCACGTTGGATGATATCGCCAACTTGTTCACGTACTTGAATCAGCCGCCTGGCGGCAACATCACGAGTCGCCCGGCGCTAAAGTCATACAACGACAAACGCTAAGCGTGCGGTTTGGGCATTGTCATTCCTGAGCGATCGGCCGGGCTGCTGTTGTCCGTTGCCATGATGCTGTGCCTCAGTTCCAGAACGCGGCGTGTACATTGCGGTGCCGCTTCGACCCTATGGACGTTTAATGTTGGGCCAGCAGTTTGTCCAACATCTGCGGTAGCTCGTCGACTGGCGTGTAAATCGAAATAATTTTCCCCGTCCGATCGACCAACATGGTAACCGGAATTGCCATAACGCCAAATTGCTTAGCATACGGATTATCCCATTGTCCAAGGGTTGGTTCGCCGTCGAACAAAATAGGCCACGGCAGCGTTTTGTGCTCCAAAAAGTCGGTTACGTCTTTCCGATTGTTGTCCAAGCTGAGGCCAACCACTTCCACGCCCTGGTCGCGGTACTTTGTGTAAATTTTTTGCAGCTCGGGCATTTCCGCAATGCAATTTGGACACCATGTGGCCCAGAAGTCGAGCAGCACCACCTTACCTCGATATTGGTTCCAATCGAACTTCCCGCCGCCTACCAGCTGTCCAGAGATCTCCGGCTTGGTCCCTAAGGAATCTAACTGCCGTAGCCCGGCAGTGCTGATTTCTTGTGCAAACTGCTGAAACATGCCTGGCGCAATATTCTCCGCAATTTTGTGCAGGCTATTGAACACCAGTCGGGCGGCATCGTTGGCGCCATGCGCGACAAATTCGTGTGCCACCTGCGATGCCAAATCCAAATTATCTCCGTTGATATGCGTTTCCACGCGAGCGCAGACTTTGGCGGCCACGGGACCGAAATCGACTTGCTTTCCAGCATCGGCTTCTCGAAAGGTTTGCCGCAACTCTTTGATGAGCGCTTCAAATTGAGCTTCGTCGTCATCGCCGTTGGTGCTGTTTTTGGCCGACGGATCTTCGAATTTTATCACCGTGGGGGCGGACAAATTGCTCGATGTGCCCGAATCGCCGCTTTCCTGGTCGGCTGCCATGCTCAATTTAGGCGGTGAATTGGAACCTTCCAATGACGGATTACTGTTGCAGCCGGCTAGCATCACTAATGCGCCAACGGCCGCGAACGACAAACAGCTAAGGGTTAAAATCAGGCGGCGAGGAGATTGTGGTCGCTTAATCAAAATCGATTGCAAATTATCGCAGGCGGCGGGCTCGGCCGCAAAATTTGAGGTGAAGTGGGTCATCATTTCCGGCTCCTGTTCATCCATGAAAATCTCGTGGACGCGGCTTCCTGACCGCAGTCAGAGGATAAAAATCGTTCGATGGATCGCGTTGTCGTCAATCGCACCTGAGCAATTCCCTCCCGCTACAGAAATTGTAGACTCCCAGCGAATTTCAGGGCAGAGCATTTCCGGTCCAAAGCATGCACTACTAACGTCCTGCTTGTCCCGCAAATTGCCGGCTTTTTATTACTGCCGCACTACCAGAGACATTGCCACGTACAATCTTTGAGCGATACTATACGTGCCGTCCGCTGTTTATGGGCCTGATTTCTGTTTCTATTACTACGCCGGATTACCCGCTCTGGCCTGCTCTCTATCCCCTCACACATACCGCATCCTTCCATGGGCCTTTACGACCGCGATTACTACCGTGAAGATCGCCCCGGCTTGCGGCTGCCCGCGGCGGCTCATTGGTCGGCTGTAACTACGCTGATTGCGATCAACGTGGCCGTGTATTTGGTCGAAATCTTCACCCAGGGTCAAATGCGCGGTGGATCGACGTGGATCGAACAGCACCTGGCGCTAGAGCCGAATTTATTTCAGCATCCGTGGAAGTTCTGGCAGCTACTGAGCTACGGATTTGTGCATGATTCCTCCGGATTTACGCACATTCTATTCAACATGATCGCTTTGTATGTTTTCGGTGGCGACGTGGAACGCATTTATGGTAAGCGCGAGTTTTTAAAACTTTACATCAGCCTGGTGATTCTGGCTGGGTTGGTGTACGTGGTGATTGCCGCGGCAACCAAGGGCAAATCTCCCGTGGAGGGTGCATCGGGAGGTATTATGGGCGTGGCTGTCATTTTCGCCTGCCACTTTCCACGTCGAATGCTTTACATTTGGGGAGTGCTGCCAGTGCCGGCGTTCATGTTGGTCATCGTGTTCATCGCGCTCGATTTCTTAGGTTCGTTTGATCAAAGCGATTTAACCGCTCACACCGCGCATTTGGGAGGAGCGGCGTTCGGATTCGTGTACTATCGTACCGGTTGGAATTTGTTCCGGCTCTGGCCGCGGGGTTGGTCTGTCCCCTCGATCCGTCTGCCAGGCAGCGGTCCTAAATTGCGCGTCCACAGCGAGCCGGACGAAGTGGAAGAACCACCCGACGATTACCTCACGACCGGCCGCGTTCAACAGCGCGTTGATCAATTGCTGGAAAAAATCAGCCAGACGGGCGAAAGCAGCCTGACGGCCGAAGAACGCCAATTCCTCGCCGACGCCAGCCGGCGATATCAACAACACCGCCGGCGTTAAGGGCACTGCAAGTTCGACGTCATCTGTGGTGGATTTCTGCAACACTCATTTTGGTTGCGGCGGGCGTTGCAATATTGTTGAACTCATGGAATCGCCCAACTGTGCCGAGCGAGAAGCTTTTGGAGCTAAGAAATGTTGCAGACCAAGTATTGGCAGATTATTTGAAACTGCGAGATCAACGTGACGCCCAGTATCAGGCCGCGGTTGAAGCGGATGGCGGTGACCCACAAAAAATGCTCGAAATCAACAAAAAATTCGCGCCGCTGAATCAGCAGATAAAGGAGCTTAACGACAAGTACATGCAGGCTTGGCAGAAAGCCTTAGATCAATCGAATCCCTAAGGGCCTCTTGAATTTCCTAGTTTTCGCGCCAAAAAGCGCTGATTTGACCACACGTAAAACCGGTAATTATACTGGAATAGGTCAATTTTCCGGGCATTTCTTATCCATCGGACGGCTACCGCAATTATGCTCAATCGAGTAATTTCCAGCGTTTCTGTCGCCACGTTCCTTTGGGCGCTGGCCGGCGCGCTGCAGGCCTTCGCTTCCGATCCGCCCAAAGGGTATCGCAAACTCGGCCCGGGCGTGGAAACCACTATTGCGGCCCAGCCCAATCCGCAAGATACCGTTACCACCCATGACATTGTCGAAATTCAATCGGCCGGTCAGCAGCTCGATTGGAAACCGGAAACGCAAAGCGCCAGCACCACCCTGCAAGCGCTAACCAAAGATATTCCGTTCCGCCATGGCGTGTGGTATTTGGAATTCAGCTTTAAGCCGCTGCGAATAATCAATGTCGATATGCCACTGGCCGATGGCCATATGGATCGCCGCATGGTGTGGTACATGGTGTACCGTGTGAAAAACTTGGGCCAGCATTTGGAAGCCGAAGCGAAAGAGGGAAAGAATCAAAGCCTGGCAGCGAATCAGCCCAGCACCCAACCCGTTTATTTCCATCCGCAGTTTGTGTTGGAAAGCCCGCAGTTTAAAAAAGCATATCTCGATCGGGTGTTGCCTTTGGCTGAGGAAGCAATTGAGCAGCGCGATGATTCGCATCGCAAACTGTTAGACACCGTGCAAATGGGCAAGCAGCCCATTCCCCTGAGCACCGCTGACGACGATCACAGCGTCTGGGGCGTGGCCACCTGGGAATATGTTGATCCGCGCATCGATTTCTTCAACATTTACGTGCAGGGCCTTTCCAACGCCTACCGATTTGAAGACCAGCAGGGAGCCTACAAACTGGGCGATCCCCCCGGAACCGGCCGGCACTACTATCAAAAAACACTGAAGCTGAACTTCTGGCGTCCCGGCGATGAACACGAACCGGATAAGGAAGATATCTACTTCGGTACGCCCGGACAGGTTGACCACGAGTGGGTTTTCCGGTAACTTTCAAGGTTTACCTGAATTTGGCGTCGAGCCGCTGGCCCGGTGCCATCCTCCCAACACCACTCATTTTCATGGCACATAAGAAGGGTCAAGGCTCCAGCCGCAATGGGCGTGATTCCGCCGGCCAACGCCGCGGTGTCAAACGCTATGCCGGCGAATCGGTCATTGCGGGCAACATTATTATTCGTCAGGTGGGCAATACATTTCACCCCGGCAAAGGCGTCGGCCAAGGTAAAGATTTCACCTTGTTCGCCCTGGTTCCCGGCGTGGTGAAATTCGACCGCGACGGCCGCCGCGTCAACGTGGTGGAAGCGAATTAAGTTCCCAGAACAGGCTACTTGTTCGTCACCCATCCGCTTGCAGCTTAGCAAATTAAAGTATCATCAAAGGATGCCCCCTGGGCATCCTTTTTTGTTGCGCACGGTAACCCGCATGAAAATCACGAGCACTGCCAATCCGCGCGTAAAAGCCGCTGCCAAGCTACGCAATCCGCGTCAGCGGGTCCAGCAAGGTCGCTTTATGATTAACGGTGTGCGTGAAATCGGCCGTGCCCTTGATGGCCGATTCACATTGCAAGAACTGTACATTTGCCGCGAGGAGTGCACGGGTTCGGAGTGCGAACAGCTTCTGCGGCGCTTGGAAAACGCAAACGCTCCTCAATTCGAAGTTTCGTCCGCAGTATTTTCTGTCTTGGCATACGGCAGCCGAGCCGAGGGAGTGCTGGCCGTGGCCGAAATTCCCCAGCGCAGTTTGGCCGAGCTAAGTTTGCCGCGCAATCCGCTAGTGGCGGTTCTGGAAGGTGTAGAAAAGCCGGGCAATTTGGGAGCGGTGTTGCGCAGTGCCGACGGCGCAGGTATTTCCGCTGTGATTGTCGCCGAGGCCGACGTGGATCTTTACAACCCCAATGCCATCCGCGCCAGTTTGGGCGCCATTTTTACGCTTCCCGTACTGGCGGCTAGCAGCGACGAAACCATAGCTTGGCTACGAGCGCAAAAATTAAAAATTTTCGCAGCCCGGGTCGATGCCGCGGTTGATTACGCCGCCTGCAATTTCACCGACTCATGTGCCTTGGTGCTGGGGAGCGAAGCGGAAGGATTATCTGACACGTGGCGCAATAATTCTGCAACCGGCGACGACATGACTGCTATTCGCCTTCCGATGCGGGGCGCGGTCGACAGCCTGAATGTTTCGGCCACTGCCGCAGTATTGTTTTATGAAGCGTTACGCCAACGTTCGACAAGCCGATAATGTGCTTACGAATCGGTGGCATTGAACGGCGCAGCCACGGCACGAACGAGTAGTTCAATTTGCCGACGCCTGCAGTCGCGCCGCTTTCAGCGTGTTTTCCAGCAGCATGGCAATCGTTAGCGGGCCCACGCCACCTGGAACGGGCGTGATGGCTCCTGCCACTTCACGCACGGCGTCAAAATCCACGTCACCGCACAGTTTGCCCTCCACGCGGTTAACCCCCACGTCGATGACCACAGCCCCCGGCCGAATCATTTCCGCCTTCACAAACCGCGGTTGGCCAATGGCGGCGATCAAAATATCGGCCTGGCGCGTGATTTTTGCCAAATTTTGTGTGCGGCTGTGGCACATAGTGACCGTAGCATCGGCCCCAGGCCCGCGCTGCACTAGCATGAGCGAAATGGGTTTGCCGACAATCTCGCTTCGGCCCAGCACGACGACATGTTGGCCCGCGGTTTCTACGCTGTTGTGCATCAACAGCTTTTGAATGCCGTGTGGGGTGCAGGGCAAAAATCGCGGCCGGCCTTGTACAAGCAATCCCACGTTTTCCGGGTGAAATGCGTCGACATCTTTGAGCGGATGGACGGCGTCCAGAATCGCTTTCTCATCGATTTGTTTGGGCAATGGCAATTGCACCAGAATGCCGTGGACCGGTTCGTTAGCCGGCGCAGCATTCAACCGGTCGACCAAGCTCAACAATTCTTGTTGCGAAGCACTGGCCGGCAGACGATGCAATTGGCTGGCCATGCCCACGCGCTCGCAAGCTTGTCGCTTGTTGCGCACGTAAACTTCGCTGGCCTGATTTTCGCCAACCAACACTGCGGCTAAGCAGGGCGTGATGCCCGATTGCGCTTGGAACTGTGCCACCTGGGCTTGCAGGTTGATCTGCAATTTCGCGGCCAGCGCTTTGCCATCGAGCAGTTTAGCCGTCATCCTCTGTGTCTCCGCGTCTCTGCGGTGAAATACGACTTACAGCCAGCCAGCCCAAAGTATGGCGTGTAGTGCTAAGCAGGAGTAGACCCCGGCGGCCCAGTCGTCGGCCATGATGCCCAGACCGGTTGGCAAGCTTTCCAACTGTCGGACGGGCGGGGGTTTGGTGATGTCGAACACGCGAAACAGAATGAAGCCGGCTAACAGAATCAACGGCCGCGACAAAGTGTCATGCGCAACAAGAAAGAATGTAATTGGCACCGCGGCAATTTCATCCAGCACAATTTGCTGTGGGTCTTTCAGTCCACCCAATCGCCGCGCCGCGGCAGTGCAAATGGGAATGCCTAAAATGCAAGTGACAACCACAACCACACTTTGCAGGGCCGCGCTGGAAATCCAACTAATTCCCCACGCCAACGGCAATCCCAACAACGTGCCAAACGTTCCGGGTGCGACAGGCATTCGGCCCATCCATAAACCTGTGGCCAAAATGACCGCCGGGTGCCGCCAGGCGGCCGGATCAATGGGCGCAGAAACTGAGGTTTCCGATGCCTGATTCATGGGATGATTTACGTCGATTTGCTCTCGCGGTTGGGTGGAAGTAAGGTTATCATCGCTTGACCGAAAGTGCTAAATGGTAATAATTGTCATAATCTTACTAAACATTCGCCGATACGTGTAAAAGTACTCGCACTTTTGCTGCCGTCCGGCAACTTATCCGTCGCTTAAAATAACAATTGATTTATATTCGGACAGCCGGCTGCAAAGTACAATTTCTCCAGTCCGCACTTTTTAACCATCTTTCGCCTCCATGGCCGAACACACCCCGATTTCCGAAAAGCTTTCTGCAGCCGAAAGCGTCAAGCTGAACAGCCACTATCTGCGCGGCACGATTGCCCAGGAACTGGCCGAGCCCAGCGATAAATTCAACAAGGACAATTCGGCTCTGCTCAAATTTCACGGCACGTACCAGCAAGACGACCGCGAACACCGGGTGAAGCAGGAGGGGGGCAAAAGCCTGCGGCAATATATTTTTATGGTCCGCTCGGCGGTGCCGGGTGGCAGATTGACGGCCGATCAATTACTGGGTGAATTGGCTTTATGCGATGAGTTGGGCAATGGCACTTTGCGCATTACCAGTCGGCAAGGATTACAACTGCACGGCGTTCCCAAACGCAACCTGCATGAAACCATTCAACGGATTAATCAAATCAAACTTTCCACGTTGGCCGCTTGCGGCGACGTAAAGCGCAACGTCATGTGCTGCCCGGCGCCACATTACAGCGACCCGGTGCATGCCGAATTGCAAGCGCTGGCCGACCGATTGGTGGAACAGTTCACGCCCAAGACACGCGCCTATCACGAAATTTGGCTGCGCGATACAGCCACGGGTGAAGAACAATATTTGGGAGGCAGCGAAACAAACGGCCATCATCACGCCGGCGCACATTCCGGCAATGGCCAGACTGAAGTGGAGCCGATTTATGGCCCCACGTATTTGCCGCGCAAATTCAAGTTCGCCGTAGGTTTGCCCGGCGATAACTGCGTCGATTTATACGCCAACGACGTGGGCTTAATGGCCATTTGCCACGATTGGAAAATCGTGGGTTACAACGTGTTGGTGGGCGGCAGCATGGGTTGCACCCCCAGTGCCACCAAAACTTTTCCCGCCATTGCTAAGCGGATGGCCTTTGTCGAGCCGCACGAGGTCATCGACGTGTGCACCGCGATTGTGAAAGTCCAGCGCGACTATGGCAATCGCGTTGACCGCAAAGTGGCCCGCTTAAAATACTTACTCGCCAATCAAGGCCTAGACTGGTTCCAAGCCAAGGTCGAGGAGTATTACGGACACAAACTCAAGCCGCTGGATCCGGAAGATGTGTGGGGCTTCAACGATCACATGGGCTGGCACGAGCAGGGTGACGGCCGGATGTTTTACGGCTTGAACATCGAAAACGGCCGCATCAAAGACGACGAAAACATACAACTGAAAACCGCACTGCGAGAAGTGTGCGACACGTTGCGGCCCAGCTTTCGGCTGACTGCACACCAAAGCATTTTGTTTTGCGATTTGGCGCCGGAAGTGCGCGGGCAGTTGGAGGAAATTCTACGGCGACATCACGTGCCGCTGTCGGAAGAAATTTCCAACGTGCGGCGATGGTCGATGGCCTGCGTGGCGTATCCCACCTGCGGCCTAGCCGTTACGGAAAGCGAACGGGCCCTGCCTGGAATGATTGACTTATTGGAAGTCGAACTTTCCAAGCTCGGCCTGGCGAAAGAAAACTTCACCCTTCGCATGACCGGTTGCCCCAATGGCTGCGCCCGACCCTACAATTGCGACATCGGGTTGGTCGGCAAGACGGTAGGTAAATACACCGTGTTTGTCGGCGGGCGATTGTTGGGCGATCGGATGAATTTCATCTACAAAGATTTAGTTTCGGCCGAAGAAGTCGTACCGACCTTGGTGCCGCTTTTTGTTTATTTCAAGCACGATCGACAGCCGGAGGAAACCTTTGGCGATTTTTGCCATCGTAAAGGCGCCGACGATTTGCGGGCTTGGACCGACCAATACACCGCTCAAACCGCCACGGCCTGAATACGCCTGCAGGGCCTCTAAGGCGGGATCAATGAGCGTTACTCTTTTTTTGTCGGCGCTTCATTGGCTGCGGAATTGTCGCCACCAACCGGGGGCGGACCCGGCAGTTTTTTAGCGGACGATTTGGCATCCGGTTGCGAGGCGCTGCGGGAATCGTCTTTTTCTTCAATCACTTGCTTTTCGCGCCACGGCTTTTTGTTTTCGTAGCTGCTTAACTCCTTTTTGAGTTGGACATTGACATCGGGCTTGTCGCTTCCCAAATCGACCGCTTTTTGCGACCATTGCTTGGCCGTGTCGAAATCGCCCGACTCTGCATAACCTGCCGCCAGCGTGCTGAGAATGTAGGCCTGTTTGTAATCGCTTTGCTTGGCGGCCTGTGTGCTCAATTCGATAGATCGCTTGCTATTGCGCACCTTATCGTCCGGCGACGTGGCCAACACCCAAGCTAAATTGTTCAGCACGCCCAAATCGTCGGGCTTGATCTTCAATGCTGCTTCGTAATCGGCCACGGCGTCAGTATGTTTGCCAAGGTTCAGGTAAGCATCGGCTCGGCCGATCAATGCCGACATACTTTCAGGATTGGCGGTTAATACGTCGCTGTACGTGGCAATTGCCTTGCGTGGCTGCTTATTGGCCTGGTACAACATGCCCAATTGGTCCAGCAACTGCGCATTGCGTGGAGATGCCTTCAGCAGCTCTTGCGAATCGCGAATCGCTTGGCCGTAATCTTCCTCCGCCGCGGACAACACGGCCCGAGCTTCCAGCGCCGGTGCCCAGCCTGGCACGTCTTTAAGGGCTTCGTCCAAATCGGCGCGTGCGGCCTTGCGGTCATCGGCTTCCTGATGAATTTGCGATTTCAACAGCAGCGCTTGGGCGACTTGCTGAATTTTATCGGGCTCCAGCTTCAGGGCTTGATCGATGTCGTTCAGCGCTTCCTTTGTTTTTTTGGCGACCGCGTAAACTTGTGCCCGATGCAAATAAGGCAATCCGGATTCGGGCCGCAATTTAATTTCATCGCTGAACGCTGCGATGGCTTCGTCATTATTCTTGAGCGCGAACCACGCCAGACCGCGCACTTCTTGCAGCACGGGGTCTTCCGGATCGGCCTTGGCGGCAGCGTCTAAATCAGCGGCTGCTTCCTGCATTTTTCCGGAAGTAAGCAGGAACATTCCGCGCCGCCGTAACGCTTCCTGATTGTTGGGGGCAATTTTGAGAGCCTGAGCGTAGTAATCGAGCTTTTTCTCCGGCTCGTCGGTCAGGTCGGCCAAGAGCACCAAGGCGGCCACGCGATCTTCCTGCTTATCCTTGGATAAATCGAGCGCGGCTTCAGCTGCCTTTTGCGCCGCCGCGCGATCGCCTCCCGGAAGTTGCTGTAACCTGGCGATCATCAATTGGGCAGGCGCCATTTGTGGGCTGATTTTCAGCGCCTTGCCTAAATCGGCCAGGGCCAGAATACGCAATTGCTGCCAGCCCGCCGGCTTTTGCTGCACAATGTTTTTCAACAACACGTTGGCTCGCTCCAGCAACGTGCCCGTCAGCAAATTGTTGGCGAATTGCGAATTGCCGGCGTCGAGTCCCTTTTTCAAAGCGCTTTCGCACAAATCAATGACCTGGCCCAAATCTTCCACGCTGTCGGCGGCCAGCTTTTTATCACTGGCCTTATCCAATTCATCCTGGCCTTCATTTTCAGCCCGGGCCACACACACGCAAAACAAGGTCACGCCCAGGAAGGCAGCAGTCCAGCAACCCGAACGAGCAAGGGCGAATCGGAACGACATAGGGCACTCCGTTGGTAATTGAGGCAAAAATCTCGGACCGGCAATCGACCCTTTTGATTATTACGTGTAGCCGCCGCCGACGCCATGCGAAGTTCGCCGGTGGGGAAAATTGCGATCAACGGACATTTGGGCAACGAAAATTCCGCACCAACCCCGTTTCTCCATTCCTGCCTTATAGCCCGATAACCGGCCATAGGTTCCGCGGTTGCCGCGCGCTGCGTCGGCGGCAGTCGATTTATGCACGATCGATGGGAAAGGTCAGTACTTCGGCCAACGATTTCGCGCCAGCCGCCAGCATCACCAAACGATCGAAGCCCAGTGCCACGCCGGTACACGCTGGCAGTCCGGAATCCATCGCTGACAGCAAGCGATTTTCTTCCGGCAGCGCGGGCTTTCCCAGTGCCACACGGGCAGCATTGGCCGCGGCATTGCGGCGGCGCAATTCCATAGCATCAAGCAATTCGTGGTAACCGTTGGCGAGCTCAATGCCTCGCACATATAATTCAAACCGCTCCGCCACTTGGGTAACAGAAAAGTTGCTTGGATTTTCCGGCAGCGATTCGTCCATGCGAACTTTCGCCAGCGCCGCTTGACTGGCCGGATAATCATATAAAATTGTCGGCCGCTCTCGGCCCAAGTGCGATTCCACGCATTCGGCCAGCAATACATTCCGCCAAGCGTCCTGATCAGTGCCCAAACCTGCCGGAACCTGAACGCCGCATCGTTTTGCCGCTGCCGCCAATTCGGCCGTGCTGGTCACATGCGGATTGATTCCGACGTGCTGTTGAAATGCCGCTGCATAACTCAGCCGTTCCGCTGGCGGCGTGCCGAGTAAGATTTGGCATAAATCGTCCAAAAGCGTCATGCCGGCCGCCATGTTGTCTCCCACACGGTACCATTCCACGATGGTAAATTCCGGATTGTGTAAGCGTCCGATTTCGCTATTGCGAAAGGCGCGAGTAATTTGATAAATGGCCATCGCGCCGGCAGCTAGCAGGCGCTTCATGCCGAATTCCGGCGAAGTTTGCAGCCACAGGCGTCGGCCCGCGCTGGGGGTTCGCGGATCGTCAGCCAACACCGTCGACAGCGGATCGAGATGCCGGTCGACGGTTACATCGGCGGACAAGATCGGCGTTTCCACTTCCCAGAATCCACGTGCGGCAAAAAACTGCCGAGTCCGGGCCAACAATTCCGCCCGTAATTGAAGATTGGCCAGCGGGGCAGTGGGCAGAAAATCGGCCATGTCGAGAAAAACGCAGCGGTAAATGATTTGCAATCCGCGGACGAAGATTCTATTCCATTTCGATCACTTGCTGCACGCTAGGCAGTCCGTATTGTGCGCTGCCGGTATGGATTGTCACATTCGGCAGCGGCGTGCAAATTCCTGAGCTGTGGGTATGACCACAATATACCGTGAGCTTGCGCTGCGGGGTGGCACGCATAATTTCTAAAATGGCGTCCCCCAGTGCTTTACACGTGAAATGCGGCAGCCATTCGTCATCGGAAATTTGCCCTTCGTGCCAGCAGGCGTCGCGGAGCGGCGGCAGGTGCGTGGCCAAAATGACTTCTCGATATTTCGCCAGCGCCGGCGGCAGTACCCGGCGAATGTGCTCGGCCGCCTGGTCGCCCAATTCTTTCAACTTCGGCCAGCGAAACTCCTTCGTTAACGGGGCCAATTCAGCAATCAACCGATAATCATTCATCATGACCAGCGATTGCACATAGTTCCCCAGGCGAGCATCGGCCCAACCGTCGTCGCCAACCAAACCGACATGGTCGGTTAAATGTACGACTCCGGCGGCAGTTAAATACACTAAACGAGGCCGGCTTCGCGCCAGTGCCGTAACTTCCTTCCGTACGCCGGCGATCGATCCGCCATAAAAATCGTGATTGCCCAGCACAAAATAAAAAGGTCTCTGCCAGGCTTCGTCCAGCCGCGTAAGCAACGGCGCCACGCTGCGGGCTTCCCCGATATCGCCGGTGAGCAAGATGGCGTCGGCCTCCGTGGCCCGTACTGCGGATAAAAAATGATCGGTTTCGCTGCCGGTCAAAAAGTTCAAATGAATATCCGTCAGCCAGCAAAGACGCATCGTAGAAATATCCCCCGAATGAAAAACTACAGCACGTTCTCGCCGGCTCGGAGTCCGTTACACAACTCGCAATCGTTCCCGTTCCAATCGATCCACGATAAACTGCATCGCCGTCGGCGCCATAAGGTTGTAGTATGGGAATCTGTGCCCGCCGCCGGTCGTTTCCAAATCGTAATCGTGCGGAATGCCCAGGGCCACCAGCTTGGAGTGCAAGCGCTCGGCGCTTTCGTACCAGCGGTGGTCGGCCGGATCACAGCAAAACCACAAATGGCGCGGCCAATTCAGCGGATGCACGTGCAACGTGGCCGTATCTTGCCGTATCGATTCCTGATCGGGATACATTAGCGCTAGCGCCTGGTCTCCTTCTTTCCATCGAATTTGATAATCGATGGCCGGGGAAATCGCCACTGTTACCGGAAAGGTGGACGGCTGCTTGAACGCCAACCGCAGCGCTCCCTGGCCGCCCATGCTGGTGCCCAGCAAAGCAAATTGCGTGGGAGCTACCTGCCACTGCTGGGCTACGTAGGGCACAATGTTGTCGATGACATGCCGATAGGCAGTAACATGCGCGTCAAAATCCGGACAGATTCGGTCCGCCCACCAACTGCGACCCGTTAGCGGAGCGATCACACGCAAGCCATGCCTGGCGAACTCGGCGGTAAACACCGGTTGGTCAACCAGCCGATTTTGGTGCACGCCGTGTAAATAAATTATCGCATACCCATCCGGATGAAGCGTGGCGGGCTGAAACACGTCGCATCGTTTGCCGGCGACCAGAACCGTGGACCAACCGGACGCTGGGCTGGCGCTGGAGATTGCCGCAGGATTCGTCATTTTACGTTCGGACACAGAGTCAGCAGTGTTTCCAAATTCGTTTCTAATTCTTCCTGCCCACGCAAAAACTCCAACCCCACCAGTACGGCCCGCAACGGCCGATTTCCCAAATCATTTACGGCAAGCTTGACCAAGTCTTTATGCGTGCACAGGACAGCCTCGACATCATGCGAGGCCGCCCACAGCGACAATTCTTGGATGCTGTTCTGATTGTAAACAAAATGGTCGGGAAACTCTCGCCAGGCGACCACATTGCAGCCGCACTCGGCCAGCGTGTGCCGAAAACCGGCCGGATTTCCCAGCCCGCAAAAAGCGACGACCCGCCGATTACGAATCGCCTCCAACGGCTCTTGCTGACCATCTGACAACAGCAAACTGTGCGGGGCGTGCCGGCACTCGGCCCAAGCAATGTGCGGCGCATAATGTAACACCACGCTACGAATGCGCGCCCGCTCCGCATCGTTCACCATGTCAGCGCGCGTCAGCACCGCCACCTGAGCACGGCCCAAGCTGGAAAGTGGTTCGCGCAACATGCCCCGCGGAAACAGATGGCCAAAGCCGAACGGCTCCAGCGCATCAAGCAGCACTACATCCAAATTGCGTTCCAGGCGTCTATGCTGGAAGCCATCGTCCAAAATGACTAGCTCGGCCTGAAATTTTTGCACGGCCAAGCGCGCCGCCGCCACACGATCTGCATTTTGCAAGTGCGGCACGCCAGGCAGTTTTTGCGCCAATTCCTGGGCCTCGTCGTTTGGCGCGCCTTGGGCCGCTTTGTATCCGCGGCTGACCAGTGCAATGTTTACACCGCGGTGCATAAACCACCGCGTTAGCCATTCCACAAAAGGCGTTTTGCCCGTGCCCCCCAGCGTCAGGTTCCCCACGCTGATTACCGGAATGCCTACCCCTAGACGTTCCTTTTGGCCCAAATCGAAGGCCCAATTTCGCCGTTTCACTGCCCAGGCATATGGAAGCTCCGCCAACCGCAGCAGGCCGCGTAGCATGTGGGCGGCCGGTCCCTGCCGCTGGCCACTGACTAATTCGCGAAAATAGGCCGCACTTAGCAAGGCAAAGTGTCCCGGAAAATGGAAGATCGGAAAACCACCATTAGGATTCGAATTTTAACGGCTCACCGCTGGCTTCCCGAGGGCAATTACCGATCGGCCAAGGGTGGGCCAAATGCTTGCATTAGCCATTGGCGCAGCTAAATTTAGCTAAAGGTGTGATCTATCGGTTGGCACGGGGGATGCCGATCCAAAATGGGGCACGTGAACCGCATGGCATTTCTGCGAAAAAATCCAGACAAGAATGCTCCACTGGGAGCTTTTGGGCCCGCTCCTGGAAAAGCGCCGCCCAAAACACCCGCGCCCGCCGCCCCTAAATTGCCAGGGGCAATCCCACCTAAAATTCCAGTTCCTCCGGTGCCTCCTGCAGCACCCGCAGCCAAACCACCTGTTCCAGGAGCGCCGAAAGTTCCAGTGCTCCCTGCGGCATTTCCCGCAGCGCCCAAAGCTCCAGTTGCTCCTGCGCCGGTTGCCCTCAAGCCTGTGCCGCCCAAGACCGCTGTGCCTGTCCCCACATCGCCCATACCAGCAGCTCCACGGCCAAGCGTTGCCAAGCCGATTGTTCAAAAACCGATGGCCCCCAAGCCTGCGGCCGCCGTTTCACCTCAACCTGCCGCGCCGGTCGTACCATTTGCCAAGGCCCCCACACCGATCGCTCCCAAGCCATCCGTTCCCACGCCGGCTTCTACGCCCACATCGCTGGATGCGGCGCCATTTACTGCCGTGCCTGCTCCAGCCAAAACTTCTGCAGCGCCGGTGGCGAAAGCATTGGCCACGGTAACGCTCAAGCCGCCGATGGAAGTTGTGCCCGAAACGCTGGAGTCCGTTGCGCTGCAAGCGCCCGTTGTCTCGCCTGCGGAACCACCCCGCGCCGCGCCGCCAGTCTCTGCCGTTGAGTTGATACCGCCGTCGCAACCAATTCCCGCTGAGTCGGCACCCTCGGTCATAGCAAAGCCCTCGCCCGAGGTTCCGTTGGCAGCAGTTCCAACTCCGGAAATCGAGCCGAACTTGCCCGCTTCGGCTGCAGATTCCAATTCGTTTGAAGATCAAATCATTGCTGACGCCTTGGCCGAAGACGCGTTTCACGAAGATCAGGTTGACGAGCCACGTGCCACCGCCGCTTCCCCAGAAGAGATAATCGACAATACAGCGACCAGCGATTGGTCGAGCGCGGCTCCAATCCTGGAGGATGCTTCGCCAGAAGTAAAAACGGAGTGGGAACAAGAAATTCCTGAAGCGGAACTGTTGCCTCCGGTAGATAAAACACGCTGGCCCGCCAAGAAAAATTCATCGCAGTTTTTTCCTGCAGCTGACGAAGCAGTTTCCGAAATTGAAGCCGAACCAAAAAACCTGGGCGATTGGCTCCGCAGTCGTCCCAAATGGTTTTGGGTGGTAGTGGCTATCGGTTGGGTTGTGGCAGCAGCGGCGCTCTTACTAATTCATCAGATGCCGCAGTCCCGCAGCGTCGAAGAATGGGAACGCGCTCGCCAATTTTATTTAGAGAAAACACAAGGAAAAGGCGCAGCGGGAGATGACAAAAAGGCAGACTCGTCCACGGCGCATGCTAACGAGGGTGCGAAAACCCCCGCCGCTTCGTCTTCGAAGTGACTCATTCAAATTGTCACGGCCAACGCCGAATTGCTTGGCTATCGGCCAGCTTTTAATTTCGCCACAATCGCATCCGCCATTTCGCGCGTGCCCACGGCGGTAGGATCATCCCGGTTCGGCTTCAAGTCGTACGTGACGCTTTTGCCTTCGACGATGACGTCGGCCACGGCTTTTTCCAGGCGCTTGCCGGCATCGATTTCGCCCAAGTGTTCCAGCATCAGCATGCCCGACAGAATCACGGCCGTCGGATTCACTTTGTTTTTGCCTTTGTACTTGGGCGCGCTGCCATGCGTGGCTTCGAACACAGCGCCATCCGGGCCGATGTTCGCTCCTGGCGCCACGCCCAAACCGCCGACCAGCCCGGCGCACAAATCGCTGAGCACGTCGCCGTATAAGTTCGGCAGCACCAGCACGTCGTACAATTCCGGCTTTTGCACCAACTGCATGCACATGTTGTCGACAATCCGGTCTTCAAATTCGATGTCCGGATACTTGGCCGCTACCTGCCGCGACACCTCCAGCCACAGCCCGTCGCTGTACTTCATGATGTTGGCTTTGTGAACGCTGGTCACCTTCTTGCGGCCATACTTGCGGGCGTATTCAAACGCATACTTCACAATTCGCTCGGTGCCGGAAATGCTGATCGGCTTGATGGAAACGCCCGTTTCTTGCGGTCCGGTTTTAATTTTGTTGCCGGTCGATTTTTCGTTGATGAACTTAATCAGATCGGCGGTTTCCGACTTGCCTTTTTCAAATTCGACGCCGGCATACAGGTCTTCGGTGTTTTCGCGGACAATGACCAAATCGACTGGCACGCTTTCGAAAAAACTGCGCACGCCTTTGTATTGCTTGCAGGGCCGCACGCAGGCGTATAAGCCCAGCGCCTGCCGCAAATACACGTTGATGCTACGAAAGCCCGTGCCCACCGGCGTGGTGATGGGGGCCTTCAGCGCACACTTGGTCCGCTTGACGCTTTCCATCGTGGCTTCCGGCAGCGGCGTGCCGGTGCGGGCCATCACGTCGACGCCCGCTTCTTGCACGTCCCAATTGATTTTGACGCCCGTGGCGTCGATGCACTTGCGGGCCGCTTCGGCCAGTTCCGGCCCGGTGCCATCACCCATGATTAACGTAACATCGTGTGCCATGATTGTTCTACTTTCAGTTTTTCAATTGCGCGCCGTCGCCCTCACTCCCCCGAAAAAAATCGTGCGAAAACCGCCCGTGAAAATTAACAAATGCCCTGCTGAGCGTCAACAAGGTCAACCAAGCGACAACCGTGGTTGCATAGCGCATGTTAAGCTGTCTTAGCATTCTTCCGGTAGAATTCCGCCACTGCGGATTTAGATGTTTTGCCGCTAGCGACAGCAATCACCAAATCAGTGTAATCGTCCTGATCGGCAATAAGATGCAAGCCATTGAATGCTAAAAAAATATCCGCAGCCACGGCGCCGACGCGCTTGTTGCCGTCGACAAACGCATGATTTTTCACCAGATGAAACAAATATGCGGCCGCCATCTCGCACAAATCTGCCTGCAAATACTGTCCGCCAAAACTTGCGGCGGGCATGGCTAGGGCCGAGCGCAGTAAATTCCAATCGCGTACACCAGCCGAACCGCCGTAGCGTTGAATTTGGTCGCTGTGAATGGCCACGACTTCGTCCAGCGTCAAAAATAGCGGTTTTAAGTTCACTCCGCCAACCGCTTGAGCGCTTTGCCGTACCGCTTATTGCTGGCGGTCAGCGCTTGCTCAAACTGTTGACGCCGCTTTTTGTCTCGCAACGGTGCTACCAGCAGCGACTGTCCATCGGTGGAAACTTCCAACGAAGTGCGCTCGTCGATCCCCAGCAATTCCAAAATCGACCGATCAATCACCAGGGCCAGGCTGTTACCATGTTTACTCAATTTTTTAATCATCGCGGCACCGAAAGTCTCTAAAGAGTTGTTATACCATTGTATACACCGTGGTCGACCGTCTGGCAAATTCAAGAGCAGGTTTGATCCAGGTCTGCCAATGGCAGGGGTGAGAACGGCTTAAGCTTATCGAGCAGTGCCTGAAACATGTCCGAATCGGTTCCAAATTGGATACCCTATCAATTCATCGCGGTTTTGTTGCGGTTGGGCTTGGCGGCGGTCGGATTTAATTCCCACCGCTCGCCAAAAAATCCCGCCGCTTCGATTTTCCCCGGCTGCGTGGCGTCGGGCGGGGTACGGATGTCGATGATGGCCCAATCGGGCAGGCGCGGCACTTGCTTGGCGTTGCTGGAATAATCCGCCTCGCGAAAAGTGAACCCGCTGTTCAGCACCACATAGCGCTGGGGATTCAACGGATTGGGATAAATCAACACCGGCACGCGTTCGGTCGCTGAATATTTCTTTTGATCGGCCACCACATTGTCGTTTTGCCAATGGATCGGCAGCTTGTCGTTAATGCGCTTGATCACCGCATTGCTTTGCTCGTCGCCCCACAAAATCAAATTGCTCGAGGCAATATCCTCATCCGTCACGGCCGTGTCGTCTTTCACTCGGGCCTCGCCGCGGAATTGGCTGCGCCACTGCATGATGGCGCGATCCATTTCGGCTTGGGCCCAGCGGCTGACCGTGCTGCGGGAGCTTTTGCCCGTGGGCCGCACAATCAGGAAAGAATCCATAAACGCATCGTCGATCGGCCCTTGCAGGCCGGGACGCTTGAATAAATCGTGCGGGTCCATTTCTCGCGGACCCACGACCCACGCTCCTTGCTGGTTTTTGTGCAGTTTGCATTCCCAGGAGTGGTCGGAAAACACGCGCGGCCCATCGAGCTTGTCATCGTCGATTTCGATTTTCACTGGTTTGGCCAGGTCGAACGGTGCCAACCCCGACGCAAACGACAACGCCAGGTCGGTAATGTTTTTGGTTTCGAGCGACAGGAGCGATTCGTCTTCTTCAGTGGTCGAAAGCACGGCGTTCACGGTGGACTCGGCCCAATGTTCTGCCAGGCCTTCTACTTGGACCCAATCCATGCGGTTATAGCGGAGCGTGTAGGTGACGAAGTGAATTTCGGTCGGCACCCGTTCGCGGCCAATTTCCGCCAGGTTATCGACGGCGGCAGCCACAATTTTTTTAGCGCCGGGCTCGTAAGCGTGCTTGGTGTGCGGGCCGATGACGCGCCGCAATGCAATACCTTCCTCCTGCAGCGCCTTTTCCATCACGTCGGCGGACTGTTTTTGCGGATCGTCCTCGCCGTTGTAGGCAATCGTGGGGCACTGATACAAATTGGCCGCGTACGGCAGGCAGTCGTACCAGAAAAACAATTTGCGCTGCCAATCCGGCAGTGCGTCGAGAGTAGCATCCGACATTTTCAAATACTGTTCGGTCTCGGCGAAGCCGGCGCCGGGCGCGGCGGCCACCCAATGATCAGCATAGTGCACGGCCAGGTGCCAGCAGCCGGCCCCGCCCATCGAAAACCCGCGCATGGCAATGCGATCTTCGTCAATACGATACTGTTGTTTGACCGCTTCAATGGCCTCCAGCACGTCGATTTCTCCCGCGAATTTGAAGGCATTGCAATACCGGCCGTAGGGATGCAGCACGATGGTATCTTGCGGCGTGAACTCGCCGGACTTTTTGCTGCGTTCGTCCAGAAAGTTGACTTCGCTCAGCTTTTCGTTGCGGCCGTGCAGCCAGATGTCCATGCGAAATTTATGAGCGCTTTCGGGCCGGCACGAAATCGGCACCACCAAGCCATACGGCTGCACGGAGCCGTCGATTTTTGAAATGTAACCGCGCACGACCAAACCCGTGGCCCTGGTCCAGGGCGATTCCCCTTTTTGCAGTTGCTCCGCGCGGGCCAGGCCGGCTTGCAGCAATTCCTTGGCTTTGCCCAGGTCGCTGGCGTCGAAAAATTCATGATTGGCCAGGGCGCTGGCGACAGCTCGCTCGTAAATTTGAACATCGGGGAACAAGGACTGCACGTGATGGTCTTTACTGGCGGCCAGATCCATTAACGCCGCCTGCAGGTTCAACAAGCCGCGTTCCAAGTCGGCCCGTTCCGCAACTGGCACTTCAATTCCTGCCGGCGGCAATGATTTTTGTGCATCGTTATTTCGCGGCGATTGGGCCCAGGCGGTGACGCCGGCCTGAGAAAATATCGTGCCGAGAGCGATTAGAACAGGCGTAAGCACGGGGAATCGCGCAGAGTTATTGAACATAAAAGTATCTCCTAGGCGGGAGCTGACGTTCCAGCGCCCGGAAAAATTTGTTTTGTGTAAGGAAATTCCTACTCGCGGTGGGCGAAAAATCTTTTGCGAATTTGTACCAACCATTGTGGCCGCAGAGTAAAATAATTGGAAGCGATGGAGGGGGTGTGGTTGACGCGTTCAGGGGTCCTTAGAGGTAGCTATGCGAAACGATACGGTTGGACGACCGATGGAAGTGCTGCTGGTGGAAGATAATCGCATGGATGCCCACTTCGCCATTCGTGCCTTGGAGAAGGCCAATTTCAAACACCGTTGCACGCTGGTAGTCGATGGCGCAGAAGCCATGGATTACTTGCAGCGGCGCGGCATTTTTGCCCGCGCCCCGCGGCCCGATTTAATTTTGCTCGATTTAGAGCTCCCGAAAAAAAACGGCCGCGAAGTGCTGTCCGAGATTCGCGCAGACGAAGAACTCCTTGAGATTCCCGTGGTGGTGCTGACCGGCTCGACCGATGAAGCCGACATGGCCCACACGCAACTGTTGCAAGTCGAAAGCTATTTGGTGAAGCCGGTGAATCTGGCCAAGTTTTTGGACGTGGTGCGCGAACTGAAACGCTTTTGGCACCAGGGCGTCATTCTACCGGCAGTCTGACCGTTTGCTGTCTATTTGAATTGCAACGGTGGGCGGCTATTTGCGCGCTCGTTTGTGCCGCAGCGGCAACCAGGCGCCGTTTTCTTTGGTCGAGGCAACGCTCTGCTGAATGAAGTACATGCCCTCCACGCCGTCGTTCACGTTGGGATAAATCGTATCAACCGTGGGAAATTTTTGGCCGGCCGCGCGTAGAATCATGCTGTCGTAAGCTGCGCGGTAAATGTTGGCAAACGCTTCAAAAAATGCCTCCGGATGTCCGCTCGGCAAGCGGCAAGCGGCCTTGCCGGCCTCGTTCATGAAGGGAGCGTTTGGATCGCGCGTGTACAAAGCGTGTGGCTGGCCGTTGCGCTTGAGCCACATTTTATTGGGCTCCTCCTGACGCCATTCCAGCGAGCCCTTGGTGCCGTCGATTTCAATCCACAAATCGTTTTCTCGGCCGTGGCTGATCTGCGACGCGGTCACCGTTCCCAGCGCGCCGTTTTCAAACCGCACCACCACCGTGCCGTAATCGTCCAACGTCCGGCCGGGCTCAAACACTTTTAAGTGGCCGCTAATTTTTTCCGGCATTAGACCGGTGGTGTAACGCGCCAAGTTGAAGGCGTGCGTGCCAATATCACCCCAGCAGCCGGCGGCGCCGCTTTTTTTGGGATCGGACCGCCATGTAGCCTGCTTTTGGTTTTGCAATTCCAGCCGCGTCCGCAGCCAGCCTTGTAAGTAGAACGAACGAATCGCGTTGATTTCGCCTAGCTCGCCCCCCAAAATCATTTGCCGCGCCTGCCGCACCAGTGGATAGCCGGTGTAATTATGCGTGACGGCAAACACCACGCCGGTGCGATCCACTACGTCGGCCAACTGCTCGGCCTGCGCCAAATCCAATGTCAACGGTTTGTCACAAATGACATTGAAGCCCGCCTCCGCAGCCGCCCGGGCAATTTCAAAATGCGTATGGTTGGGCGTGGCGATGGAAACAAAATCAATTCGCTGATCGGCAGGGAGCGATTTTTCTTTGTCGATGAGTTCCTGGTAGGAACCATAAGCCCGATCGGCGGGAATGTCGTAATCAGCCGCCGATGCTTTGGCACGCTGCAAATCGCTGGAAAGCGCGCCGGCCACCAGCACCGCTCGGTTATCGAGCACCGCCGCCGTGGCATGCACGCGACCGATGAAGGCCCCTTGCCCGCCGCCGATTAACGCCATTCGCAATTTGCGATTCAGCGCACCGTTGGTGGCCATAATGTTTGCTCCGTGATGTTCGCAGTTTGACCGGAAAGTGAAGCCGTCCCAATCGGGCCCAGCATCGACAATGGGCGTCGGCATCCCTCGTCAAAGTTTGTACCAGATGCGCCGCCGGATGCTAGCGGACCGTACAAAATCCGGAGAAAATTGGCCGGTCATCTGTATGGCGGCAAATTCGGCAAGGGGCTATCATTGCAGTCAGATGCCCGGCCTGAGTTCGCAAGCCGGGCATCGCACCACGGAGTGTGTTATGTCGACCGCTGTTAATCGCCAACGCTGGGGATGGATTTTGCTCGGGGTACTAGTCGGCTTTTTGCTGACGGTGTTCATGCCCGCGCAACCGCTGCACGCGGTAGCCACTAGTGGGCAAGATGGCTTTCAACTGGCCACGGGGCTATTAGATAACACGGTAGAAGGCGTGTATTTTCTCGATCAGTTGACCGGTGTGCTGAAAGGCGCCGCCATGAACGTGTTCAGCTACCAGTTTTCGACGGTGTTTGAAACCAACGTCATGACTGATTTGCAGCTTGACCCCAGCAAAAGTCCAAAATTTTTGATGGTGACTGGACTGGCCGAGTTAAAGCGTGGGCCGTCGCAATTTCAGCCTGGCTTAGCGCTCGTTTACATTTTGGAGCTCAACAGCGGCACGCTGGCCGCTTATGGCGTGCAGTGGAACATTGGCCGCTCGACCACTGCTACGGGCTGGGTGCAGCAAACGCGGTTTGTGTTGCTGCAAAAAATCTCTCTGCGCACAGCCGCGGTAAGGCCCCCGTAATGCATGGGGGGCCTTTGTTAACCCGCCCAGTGCCTTGGGTGTCCGTGTACACAGGGCTGGTAGCCAATTTATCGCTGGGACGATAAAATTTGCAGCATCGAAACGCTTTGAATTGATCTGCCACAAAGTTCTTGTCCGCGGAATGGCAATGCAGATTTTTGTGAATGGCCAAACTCGCACGGTTCCCGAGGGAACCACGCTGGCGCAATTGCTGTCCCAGCTAGAAGTGGCAGCTCGGCACGTGGCTGTCGAAATCAATTTGGAGTTGGTGCCGCGCGCTCAACACGCTCAGCATAGGCTGGCCGAGGGAGACCGCCTGGAGGTCGTCACTTTGGTCGGCGGCGGCTAGGGGATGTTGAATTCATAATGGAGGATGTAGGATTTTGGGTAGGCAATTGCCGCCTCCATTCTCAATCACCCCTGCTGCTTGCATTGCGATGCACACTACCGTCCAAAAATCTGCCGCGCCTGCCGAAGATTCTTCCGCTGATTCGTTCCAGCTTGGCCGCCACACGCTCCGCAGCCGGCTGATTGTTGGCACCGGCAAATATGCCAATTACGAATTAATGGCGCATTCGCTGGCCGCTTCCGGAACCGATTGCATTACCGTGGCCGTGCGCCGCGAGCGATTGATCGATGCCCAAGGGCACAACCTGCTGGATCACATCGACACCCAGCGCTACATTTTGCTTCCCAACACGGCCGGCTGCTTCACAGCCGACGATGCGGTCCGAGTTGCCCGACTGGGTCGCGAAATTTTGCTCGGCCTGGAAAACCCCGGCGCCGATTGGGTCAAGCTGGAAGTGCTGGGCGATACCAAAACGTTGCTGCCCGATCCCATCGCCACGCTGCAAGCCACGGAGCGGTTGGTTGCCGAAGGCTTCCGAGTGCTCTGCTACACCACCGACGATCCTATGACCGCTCGGCGGCTCAAAGAAGCCGGCGCCACCAGCGTCATGCCGGCCGGCAGCCCCATCGGTTCCGGCCAAGGCATTTTGAATCCCAACAACATTCGCATCTGCTTGGAATATTTGAAGGATGGCAATCCTAACTATCCGGTCATTGTCGATGCCGGTGTGGGTACCGCCAGCGACGTGGCCATTGCCATGGAGCTGGGCGTGGATGGCGTGCTGCTAAACACGGGCATCGCCCACGCAAAAAATCCACTGGCCATGGCCCAGGCCATGCAAGCGGCCTGCACCGCCGGCCGTTTAGCATACCTGGCGGGGCGTATTCCCAAAAAGCTGTACGCCACGGCCAGCAGTCCCGAAACCGGCACCATCGCACCCAAACCGCGCTAAATCAAAATCACCAATAACCAAGCACCAATGACCAATGTGGAAGCAAGGCATTTTGGTCATTGAGGTTTGGTCATTGGTCATTCAACATGATCGATCCTGTTGAAATTCTCGGTCCGCAGGGGCGCATTGCGGCGCGGCTAACCGGTTACGAACAGCGGCCCCAACAATTGGAAATGGCGCAGGCTGTGGCCGCGGCGATCGAAGGTCGCCGGCATCTCATGGTCGAAGCCGGCACTGGCGTCGGCAAAAGCTTTGCGTATTTGGTACCGGCCATTCTCGCTGTCACCGCTGAACCGCCGCCCACGAATGACGAAGACGAAGAACCCGATGCCCGTCATGCCGATTCAACCGCCGGTTCTCCTCGTTTAGCCGCGACGCGGAGTCCGCGCAGCGGAGCGAGCGCACCGGACGGCAGCCAACCGCGTCCCATCCGCCGCATTGTGGTTTCCACGCATACCATTGCGCTACAGGAGCAGCTTGTCCAAAAAGATATTCCTCTGCTCCGCTCCGTCATGCCGCAGGAATTCACGGCGGTGCTGGTGAAAGGCCGGCACAATTATCTCAGTCGGCGGCGACTGAACGCGGCGCAAGATCGGGCCCGGAATTTGTTCCTGGTCGATGAAGAACTGGAGCAACTGGGCGAACTCGGCCGCTGGTCGCAACAATCTCCCGATGGCTCGCTGGCCGATCTTTCCTTCCGCCCCATCGACAGTGTCTGGGACGAAATTACCAGCGACAGCGGCAACTGCATGGGCCGCAACTGCCCGACCTATGCCGATTGCTTTTATTACCAAGCCCGTCGCCGCGCCAGCCACGCACAAATTTTGGTCGTCAATCACGCCCTATTTTTCAGCGATCTGGCTCTTCGCCGCGCGGGCGCCAGTATTTTGCCCAATTACGATGTCGCCATTCTCGACGAAGCCCACACCGTCGAAGGCGTGGCCGGCGATCATTTAGGCCTGGGCATTTCCTCCAGAGCCATTGAGTACACGCTCAACAAGCTTTACAACGACCGCAGTAATCGCGGCCTGCTGGTGCATTACAAATTGGGCGACGCCCAGCAGGAAGTAGAACGCTGCCGAGTACGGGCCGACGATTTCTTCCACGACGTTGACCAGTGGCTCGACGACGGCGCCAACGGCCGCGTAACCAAGCCCGACATCGTGCCCAACTTGCTCAGCCCGGCGCTCGATAAACTTTCGCGTCTGGTCCGCCAGCACGGCGAAAAATTCAAGGATGACAAAGAGCGCTTCGATTTCAATTCCGTCGCCGAGCGTTTGCGGGGCATCGCCGCCGAAATCGAAACCTGGATCAAGCAAGATTTGCCCGAGGCCGTCTATTGGATCGAGCGGACCAAATCGCGCCGCGGCCACAAACGGTTCGCGCTGTGCGCAGCACCCATCGATGTTGGCCCCGCCCTGCGGGAACAACTATTCGACGTGGTGCCCAGCGTCATTATGACCAGCGCCACGCTTACGGTCAGTGGATCAAAGCCGTTTAGCCGCGACGCGGAGTCTGCGGCGCGGAGCACTAAGCCTGGAAAGAATGTCGGCGGTCCCGATCCCGCTTTCGATTACTTCAAAACCCGCATTGGCCTCACCCAATCGGCCTGCCTTCGCTTGGGCAGTCCCTTCGATTACCAACGACAGGTGCAATTGATTCTGCCCGAGGGCCTGCCCGATCCCAGCGATGCGCAGGCGTATCAGCAGGCGTGCGAGGAAATGATTCGCCGCTACGTGTCCCGCACCGATGGCCATGCGTTTGTGCTGTTCACCAGCTATGAAATGCTTCGTCGCACGGCCGCCGCCCTCACGCCCTGGCTAGCCGAGCATAATTTGTCGCTGTTATCACAAGCCGACGGCGCGCCACGCAGCCAATTGCTGGCACAGTTCAAAAAAAATCCCCGCAGCGTGCTGTTGGGCACCGATAGTTTCTGGCAAGGGGTGGACGTGCCCGGAGACGCGCTGCAAAACGTCATCATCACCAAGCTCCCCTTCAGCGTGCCCGACCGTCCGCTGTTGGAAGCGCGGCTGGAGGCCATCCGCTCGGCCGGGGGCAATCCGTTTGTCGATTATCAACTGCCGGAGGCCGTGCTCAAATTGAAGCAAGGCTTCGGCCGGCTCATTCGGACGAAAACCGACACGGGAATGGTGGTGATCCTCGATCCGCGGCTGCGCACCAAGCCGTATGGAAAAACGTTTCTGGGCTCGCTTCCCGATTGCCGCGTGGTGGTCGAAAAATTTTCCGGAGTTCGTTTAGCTTAACCCGCAGTGCCAGCAAGGGGCGTTGCGCGTTTTCGCATCGAGCTTGGGCGTTTCCCAGACTCCGCTCTGGCCAACTGCTCGATGCCGGCTCATAATGAACTAGATTACGACCGTCAAGTTTGAGTCCGTCGATTACTTTGGCGAGTTGTTTTGCGCCAGTCATCTGAGATTGCCCCCTTAAATATGAAGATCAAATTCAAATGCCCCTGCGGCAAAATTCTGTTGGCTGATTCCGCGGCGGCAGGCAAGAAGGCGAAATGCCCCAACTGCGGACAAGTAGTGCAAGTTCCCTCGCCGCCGGAGCAATCACCCAAGTTTGTGTCGCCGGAACCAAAGTCGGCGCCTCAACCAGCGCCACAAGCGGCGCAGACCAAAATACCTGACTTGGAAGACGATTTATCCATGGCGCCATTGGACGACATGTCCCTCGCGGCCAACGAAAGTTCTTCCATGGTGGTCAAAGGCGCCAATACGCCGGTTCTGAAAGGCAAAAGTAAACCCGCTCCGGCTGCGAAAACAGCAAAGCCGCTGCCCCCGTCCGCGGGCAATAAAACCATTTGGAACGAAACCGAAGCCGACGCATATGGACTGAAATCCGAGCCGGAGCAACCTTGTCCCAAATGCGGCAAGCCGATGCCCGCTCAAGCAGTGTTATGCGTTGCTTGCGGATATAACCGCAAAACCGGTGCCACCGTTGCTGGGCTAACCGGAGCCCCCGGCGGCGATCCAGCAACTGCGAAAGCAGGTTCGAAACCGTCCGGCCGCGGATTGTCTCGGCCGCGCTTCAGCCGCAATACACTGCGCATTGTGATTGCGTGTGCGGTAGGCGGCGTGGCGCTGCTAGCCTACGGCTTGCGAGAAAAAAAGCTGGCCGACGCTGCCAGCCAACAGCCGGAAAAAATATCGCTCGCGCAACTCATTCAGCGCGGACCCGAGGGAAATCCGAACTTGATTCTCTCTAATTTTCAATTGTGCAGCAACTTTGCGTACCAGGCTAAAATGGACGCAGGAGCGCCCAAAGGAGATTGGACTGCAGTCTGGGTGCCGATTGTCGCGGCCGATCCGGCCGCGGGCGCCCCAGGCATCGCCAATCAGGCCACGAATGTGCAGGCACTCATTTATTCGACGCACACTCCAAACCAACAAGAATTGATTGCGAAGTTGGCCGTGCCGCAACTGCCCGGCATGGTTACCAACCAAATTCAATCGTTGAATTCCAAAGAGAAAGACATTCTGTCTCATTCTTATCCGACGATTAACTTCGATCGGTGCATCATTTTTGAAGAAGGCCGCACGCCCTCCAGCTCGGAAAAGATTTCGCTGCTGCTCGCCGGCGGCAGTGCGCTCATGTTTATTGCGTTGTGCTTCATCGTGAAGCCGATTTTCTGGCCGGCATGAGCCCCGCAGAAGAACGAGACTCAAGCCTGACTCGCGCAACGGATTCCTCGGAGAACCCCTCCATCAGCAGCATGCCGAGCATCGTATCCTGCCGCCGCGAAGCCTGAAGCAAGCCACTGGACTTTAATCATTTCCAATCCAATTGTGCAAAGCAGGAAAGTGGATAGCCGGCCAAGAGGTGTCGTTTACAGGGTTTGCAGGGCAGTTTCTACTTTTTGCGTGCTGTCGGCGATTTAACGGGTATAATTTTTAAGTGGGAGCCCAACTCCGCGATTACTGGGCCACGCGGATTGCTGCTTAGAGCCGGATGCAACCGACGTCAAAGCGGCAAAAGTCGATCGGCGTTGTGGAAGGTGTATCCGTCAGCGGCGAACTCTTAAATTACGGGACGGTGACTTATGTCGAAGACCAAACAAACCTTTTTCGCAGTCTTGGTGTCGGCATTCGCGATCCTCATGCTGCCGGCCGATTCCAATCCGGCGTTTGCCCATGGTGGCGGCGGAGGCGGTGGCGGAGGTGGAGGCGGAGCAATCGGTGGAGGCATGGGAGGCGGACACATGGGGGGCGGCGGGTTTGGTGGTGGGTTCGGCGGCGGCACAAGTATGGGTAGCGGCATGAGTATGCACAGCTTCGGAGGCGGATCAAGTTTTGGCGGCATGGGCGCGGGTTCAAACTTCTCTGGCAGCGCACGAAACTTCAGCAACTTCGGTAACCAAGTCTCCGGGCACGAGTTTTCCGGCATGTCGCACAGCGGCTTCCCCGGTTCGGCGAATTTCAGCGGCAGCGCAGCAGCGAGAAACTTTTCCTCGATGTCGAACCTTTCGCACAGCAATCTCTCCAACTTCTCCCATAGCTCGTCATTGAACGGTGCCTTCAACCACAACTGGAGTCAAGGCGAACATTTTAGCCAGCTAAATGGCAATCAATTTCATAACGGTCAATTTGCCCACGACGGCAATTTCAACCACTTCAATAACTTCAACCACTTCGACAACTTCAACCATTTCGATCACTTCAGTAACTTCAATCATTTCCATAACTGCTTCGTGGTGGCGCCATTTTGGTTCCCGTGGTGGTTTGGCGGATTTGGCGATTGCTTTTATGGCTTTGGTTACTATGGCTACGGCGCGCCTTATTGTTACGACACCGCGTACTATCAACCCGTGGGATATGGTGTGCCGATCGACGAGACGGTGGCCTATGCCGGCAGCAATCCCAATGCTGTTGATGCCAATCAGTTGCCGCCGGAAACGCCGTTGCCGCAGAATAATGCCGATTCCGGAACCACATCGCAAGCCGGCGCGGAATTTTACGGCCAGGCGGGCGACGCCTTTCAGGCTGGCAAGTACCGCGATGCTTTGCGGTTGGCAAATCATGCGGCCGTTGAATCGCCCCAGAATCCAAAAGCACCGGAATTAATGTCGTTGGCTCTGTTTGCAATCGGGCAGTATCGTGATGCCGCGGCCCAAGCGCACGTGGCATTGGCATTGGGCCCGCCTGGCGATTGGGCCGAAGTCTTTAGTTACTACAACGACAAAGATCGCTACACCGAACATCTCCGCGCGTTGGAAAAGTTTGTGAAAGAGAACCCCTCCGCTCCGGAAGGGCATTTCTTGTTGGCGTATCAATACTTGATGACGGGCTTCAACCCCCAGGCGACCAAGGAGCTCGGCGAGGCGGTGAAACTTGCTCCCAACGATCGCTTAGCGGCCGAGCTGTTCAAGAAATACGGCACTGGCACAACGTCCGAGAATTTGGCAGTTCCGCCGGCGCCTTTGCCGACAGTTCCTGGAAGTTCGTCGAACGGACCGTCGACCACAAAGGCGACATTGGACATACCGGCTCCCCTGCCGTTGCTACCGCCGCAGTCGAATAAGCCCGCCCCGGTCTACGACGGAAAACCCGTGCCATAGTTTCCCTTACGATTTCCTGACCGATAGGGCAATTGACCGACGAGTGGCCTGTATTTACAGTGACGAGTTCGGTCTGCCAGTAGAAGCCGGGCCTGGGTGCTGACTCCAGCACAGTCCCAGTAGTCTTTAACCTCCTGTGTGCGGCATCCATGCTTGCCAAGCGCGTCATACCGTGTTTAGATGTCGACCGCGGGCGAGTGGTAAAAGGCACCAAGTTCCTCCACTTGCGCGATGCCGGCGATCCAGTGGAAGTGGCTGCCCGATACGAGGCCGAGGGGGCCGATGAATTGGTGTTTCTCGACATCACGGCCAGCCACGAGGGTCGGGCCACGATGATCGACGTGGTGAAGCGCACCGCCGAAGTGGTGTTCATGCCGCTGACTGTGGGGGGTGGAATCCGCACGTTGGATGATATTCGTGCTTTGTTGAACGCCGGATGCGATAAGGTCTCGATTAATTCAGCAGCCTGCAAGAATCCGGAGTTTGTGCGTGAGGCGGCCCGTAAATTTGGCAGCCAATGCATTGTGGTGAATATTGACCCCAAGCGGACCCAGAAAAACGGGTCAGAATCGTGGGAAGTGCACATCAACGGCGGCCGAGTGCCGACGGGTAAACAAGCGGTCCCCTGGGCGGAGGAGGTGGAGCGGCTGGGGGCTGGCGAAATTGTGCTCACCTGCATGGATGCGGACGGCACGCAAAATGGTTATGATTTAGAAATGACCGCTGCCGTCAGCCAGGCCGTTGCCATTCCCGTGGTGGCCAGCGGCGGAGCGGGGCATCCGGAACATCTGGCGGAAGCAATTCTCGTGGGTCACGCCGACGCCGCTTTGGCGGCCGGCATTTTCCACTTCGGCCAGTACACCATCCGGCAGGCCAAAGAAGCCATGCGGCAGCGCGGAATACCAGTGCGGTTATAACGAATTAAAACGTCCGGAATTTGCAATTTAGACAATCATCAAATAGTCCTTCGACATTCACACAGCCATGTCTCACGGCGAAAACAATAACAATCATCACTTCAAAGCGAAGAGCCCCGTCGATCGGTTTTTGGTCAAGCACGAGGAGTTGGAAATCGACAAGCTGTTTCGCGCCCTGGTCAAACTCGAGGGGAGCGATTTGCATTTAAAGGTGGGGCGCCCCCCGTATGTGCGCGTCAAGGGTTCGCTGCGCCCTTTGAGCCGCGGCCCCATTGAAGATGAAGAAATGGTCCGCCTCATCTTCGGCATGTTCGATGAGCGGCGGCAAAAGATTTTTGAGGAAACCGGCGGCTCGGACTTTGCCCACGTGGTCGATGTGGATGGCACCAAGTGGCGGTTCCGCGTAAACGTGCTGCAGCAGCTCGGGCACGTCGGCATGGTGGCCCGCCGCGTGAACAACTGGATTCCCGATTTCGAGGGACTCAACTTGCCCCCCGTCATGGAAGATTTGTGCAAATTCGACCAGGGCATGGTTCTGCTGGCCGGAGTCACAGGCTCTGGCAAAAGCACGACAATTGCGTCGATGCTGAACTACATCAATCATCATTACCGCAAGCATATTCTCACGCTGGAAGACCCCATTGAATTCACGTTCACGGAAGACAAGTGCCTGATCAACCAGCGCGAAGTCGGCACCGACGTAAAGGATTTTTCGATCGGCATGAAGCACGCCGTGCGTGAGGATCCCGACGTCATGCTGGTGGGCGAAATGCGCGATCAGGAAACGTTTATGACGGCTATTCACGCAGCCGAAACGGGGCACTTGGTGTTCGGCACCATTCACGCCTCCAGTGCCCCCAGCACCATCAGCCGTATTTTGGACTTATTCCCCCGCGAAATGCACACCGCTTTGCGCAGCGCCATTGCCTTCAACATGCGCGGCATCGTGGCTCAAAAATTGTTGCCTTCCATCAAGGAAGGCGTGGGCCGCGTGCCGACGGTCGAAATTATGACGTTCAACGCCATGGCGCGCAAACTAATTTTGGAAGAGCGCGACGAAAAATTGGCGGACCTCATTCGAATTTCTGCCAAGGACGGCATGCAAGACTTCACCATGAGTCTGAAAGAATTGGTCGATCGCGAATTGATCGACCGCACCGTGGCGTTGGAAGTGGCGCCCAATGTGGAGGCGTTGAAAATGGCCCTCAAGGGCATCGAAGTCAAGTCCTCGGGAATGATTTGATGTCACGCTGGGCAGCGCTGATTTTTGTATGCCTGGCCGGGGCCATTCTGTTGTGGCAGCCCTCGCGCGCGCCCGCTCAGCCGCCGAGTACTCCGGGAGTTGCCCAGTCGGAGGAAACCAATGGCTGGCCGACCTATCCGCTGCCACCGGTCACACAATTTGGCAAAGAACCGGATATCGGGCGCGGCCACGGGTATTACCTCAGCTTGTCGCGATTCTTCTTGGTGTGGATTTTGTTTTTGCTGTGGGTGAAAACCGCCGACTGGGTTAGCCAGGATTGCTTGCGGCTGAACATGAGCTACATGATTTGGAACGGCGTCATGTTCGGTCCGTTTATCGCTACCTTTTTGCTCCTGTGGCTATTGCCGTGGTTCGAGGTAGCTTACCCGTTGATGGCCGTGACGTATTTGGTTCCCGTGGGCGTTTACATTGTTGTTCGCAACAAGGCGGTAGAATCGCACCAACGGGTAATGACCATCGATCACTTGCGGCAGGTATTTGCCGAAGTCGCCGGAAAATTTGGCGTGAAGGTTGCCACGGAACGGCAGCAAGATCATGAAAAAGGAGCGCCGGTCAAATTTAAAGCCACTTCCGGTGGCGGCCGAGATGGCGAAGCCAATTTAATGCTCGCCCGGCGCTCGCCCGGCTACGTGCTGACCAAAGACATGGTCGCAGACATGCTCGACCGACGCGGCGACGCCATCATGCTGGAATGCACCGCTGCCAACGTCGCGGTGCGCTTTCAAATTGACGGCGTCTGGCACAACGTCGATCCCCGCGATCGTGAATCCGGCAACATGGTTGTCGCCGTATTGAAAACCATGGCCGGATTGGATGCCAACGAACGCGCGAAGCGCCAATCGGGAACCTTGTCGGCGAATTACAAGCAAACTCATTATGGCTGCAAAGTGCAAAGTGTGGGCGTGGAAAACGGCGAGCGGGTGGTTGCCCAATTCCATCCTACGAAGGCCCCGGTTCATTCGCTGGAAGAATTGGGCCTCCGCGCCAAAACGCAGGAGCAGTTGAAGGAATTGCTAGGCCGAAGTGCGGGGTTTGTGATTTTTAGCTCGATGCCCAACGGCGGCTTGAGCAATTTGTTCGATGCGGCGCTGAAGGCTTGTGATCGGTATGTGCGCGATTTTGCCGCGGTGGAAGATGTCAACAACCGCGAGCACGAAATCGAAAACTTGCAGGTTACCACCTACAATGCCGCAGCCGGCGAAACGCCGGTGCCAGCCTTGGAAAAAATCATCCGCACCTACCCGAATGCTTTGGTTGTGCGCACCTTAACCGATGCCGCCACCGCTAAGCTGCTGTGCGAGCAGGTCGCGGAAGATCGGCTGATTTTGACTGGCCTGCGCTCCAAAGATGCGCCGGAGACATTGTTGCGCGTGTTGCTATTGAAGGTGCCGCCCAAGGATTTTGTGAACGCGGTCAGCGGCGTCATTTGCGAGCGATTAATCCGCAAGCTGTGCGATGCCTGCAAGGAAGCCTATCCCGCTCCAGCCGAAATTCTGCAGCAGTTTGGCATCCCGCCCGGCAAGGTGCAGCAGTTATATCGCACCCCGTCGCAGGCCGATCCCAAGAAGCCTTGCCCGGAATGTCAGGGCATTGGTTATAAAGGACGCACCGGACTGTTCGAGCTGTTGGTGATTGAGGACGGTGTGCGCGAAGTGTTGATGAAAAGCCCCAAGCTCGATTTAGTGCGTGCGGCTGCTCGCCGCGGCGGCATGAAGACGTTTCAGGAAGAGGGCCTGGTATTAGTGGTCAAAGGGGTCACGTCGCTTTTGGAATTGCAACGAGTGCTCAAAGGATAATTTGAGAATTTGATGCTCAATGAATAGCTTGCCATGCTGAATTTAATCATTGCGGTTGTGTTCGCCGTGTGTGTCGCTTTCGTATTCAACGAAGGCCTGTGGGGCGCTGGCCTGCTGTTTTGCAATGCGCTGATGGCGGCGGTATTGGCCACAAACTTGTTCGAGCCGGTGGCCAATTGGCTGGAAGGAATGTGGCATAGCATTGGTTACTTCTGCGATTTTATCGCCGTCTGGATTTGCTTCTGCGTGTTCTTTACCATTTTCCGCGTGGCCACCGATTTGCTATCGCGCCACCGAATGCGCTTCAAAAAGATGGTCGATATCATCGGGGGCGTGGTATTTGCCGTCGCTCTGGGGTGGCTCATGGTGCAATTTATGTTGTTTACCATGCACCTGGCGCCGCTGGAGCGGAATTTCCTTGGTTTTCAAGAACGGCCGGAAACTCGCATGTTTTTTGGGCTGGCGCCCGATCGAAATTGGCTGGCCTTCATGCACCAGTTGAGCAATGGCGGCGCTTTGTCTCGCACTCCACCGCCGGGCGATCCCAATGCCCACGTGTTTGATCCCAACGGCGATTTCATTCTAAGATATGGTCAGCGGCGGAAAGAGTTTGAAAAGACAACGAGCATTTACGTCGGATCGTAACTTTTGGTTATGTCTCAGCCCAGCGCCCCGTTAAGTTCCGCGGACCGCGACATCATAGAGTATGGCCGCATCAGCGGTTGGGCTTTGGCCGCCGTTTTATTCGGCTTGCTGTCGGCCGCGGCCATTATTGGACCCATTTTGTGGTTCATTCCCATCCTGGCCGGCGTAATTTCCATTGTCGCCATGCAGCGCATCACCGCGTCCGATCGGCAACTTTCGGGCTGGCACTTGGCGCTGTTGGGTTTGCTCTTGGCGGTATTTTTTGGCGCGGCCGGCCCGGTGCGCACCCTCAGCAGGCAATATATGCTGGAAGCCCGCGCAACGCACTTCACCGAAAAATTTATGGAACTGCTTGTGCAAAACGAACCCCTGGCCGCTTTTCAATTCACTCTGCCGGCGGCCAAACGCACAGTCGTCCAAGGCGGACAGACGGAGCCGAAAGATAAATCAGCCGACGCCAAGAAGCCATACGACGAATTTTTAAAGCTGGAGCCCGTCAAACAACTGCTGGCGGCCGGCGCAGAATCAAAAATTGAGCCCCTTTCCACGACTTACATTGGCGGCGATGATCTCCGCGACGAAGTGCTCGTCCGACTTCGAATTCGCAGTCCACAAATCGGCGAGAGCAAGTCGACCGTCGTGCAAATGTACGCCGAGCGCACGCTGGCCTACGGCAGCCACACAGAGCAATGGCAAATTCTGCCGCGCACTTTTCGAATCGAATGACGCAGTCAGCGAATTACCCAGCAAATGCCCACGGACCAATTCTTTGCGAAAACGCTGGTTACGGGCCGCTAGAGATGGATCTTCCCATCACCGCGGTTTTGCGGAAGCTGAAGCGGGTGGTACGGCCTCCTCCACCGGCGTCATAAAATGCGCGACGGGCAAAGCATAATGCGGGGCCCAGCCCAGCGGCAGCGTTGCGCCGGTAATCCAGGCGGCGTCCTCGGAAGCCAAAAACGCCACGGCGCCGGCCACATCATGCGGCATGCCTACTCCCAGCGGATGTATGGCTTCCAATTGCTTTCGCACTTCCGGCGTTAAGTGCTGCATGTGCTTCATGGTCATGGGCGTGGCGACCAGCGCCGGGGCAATCGCCAGCACACGAATTTTTCGGGGCGCCAATTCCCAGGCCAGCGATTGAGTTAGCCCAATCAAGCCCGCCTTGCCGGCGCTGTAAATCGAGAAGCTCGGGCAGCCGCCCAAAGCCAGTGCAGAAGCCACATTGACAATCGCGCCGCCACTGGCAGGAATGTGCGGCAGCACGGCCCGACAAAGCCGGATCGCCCCGTGCAAATTCACTTCCAGCAGTCCCTGCCACTGATCGTCGGTAAAGCTTTCAAACGGCCGTGCGCATTCCACGCCGGCGTTGTTCACCAGCACATCGAGCTGGCCGAATTGAGCCACGGCTTTTTCCACCGACCGCTGCACGTCGCGGGAGCGAGTTACATCGCACTCCACGAATAGCACGCCGCGTTCCATGCGATGCAATCGCTTAACCAGCCGCTTGGGCTCGCTGCGCGATAGCAACACAACCGATGCCCCTTCCCGCGCCAGCCGTTCGGCTACGGCCCCGCCAATTCCCTGATCGCTAGCTCCGGTAATGACGGCCGTTTTGCCGACAAACCGAGCCAGAACTTCGCCATTGACGGGCAGATTTTCGGTGCGTCCGGTTTGAGATTTTATTGACATGGAGGACGGCGATAGCAATGCGGGGCTTCCAATCTGCAATCATACCCGATTTACAGCGTTTCATCGCCGGGTTGCCACCCGCCGACGCCCGATAAGTTTACAGAGGGAATACAGCCGTCGGAACATTTGACAAGGTTGTTACAAACGAAACTGTTGCTCTGGAGGCTGGGTACTTCCTATAATGCGGGTGCTATCGTGAGGCTTTATTCTGCGCGGCTTCCAAGCTCTTCTGGAGAAGCGAATTATGGCCACGACATCTAAATTCTATTGCGTGGTGGCGGCGAGCGGTTTGGCGGTTATCGGCCTGGCATTGATCGCACAGGCTGAGCCAGGTGCGGCGCCGGATAACGTTGCGGTTAGCGCTTCAAAACCCGATGGCAAAGAGTTGTTCCAGCGCGAATGGCTTCCCAACGATCCGCGCTCTCACGGCGGCGATGGCTTGGGACCAGTCTTTAACGATAGCTCCTGCGTGGCCTGCCATAACCAAGGCGGCTCCGGCGGCGGTGGACCGGCGAGCAAAAACGTCGACATCATCACTGCCTTCAGCAATCCTGTGCGGCAACAGCAGGCCGCTCAAATGGAACAGCCCGCCGTGCAAACGTTGCCCGGCATGATTTTGAATGTCTTTGTCGACAGCCTGAGCCAAGGCGAAAACCGTCAACCGGCAACTCCAGGCACGGTGACAGTAAGTAGCGGAACATTGACGCTTACCACCCGCAATCAAGCGCCGCAAAACAGCAATACACTACCTGCCGCCACGGCGAATCCACCGTCCGGCAATATCCAGGTAACGGTCGTCGGCGACGGCCAGCCAGCGCCGAGCGATGCCGCTCAGCCGGCCGCGGTCAACGCAACACCGCCTGTCGCTGCTTCCCCGGCCACGCCGGCTGCTCCAAGTACTCCCGCAATTGCACCTGCCACCGAGCAAACCGCCGCTGTACCCACGCCTGCCGCCCAACCAACTGGAGCGGCGGCGCCCGCGGCGCAGCCTGCCGCCCAACCTGGCCCCGAGGAAAAACTCGCGGAAATCAAACGCCAAAAAGCAGAACTCGCCAAAATTCATCCCGGCTTTTTGTCGGCCCGCAGCGTGGTGTTACATCGCTTTTCCACGGACGAAAAATACGATGCCTGGCGCGTGCAAATGCTGGGGCTGGGACAGTTCGGTATCAATGCGAATGTGATGGCAATTGATGATTCGTCCTTCACCGACCCACAGGACACCGCGGCTTTAGCGCCTGCCAACCAAGCGACCACACCTGCCCCCGTCGTTCAAATCAAAGTGGTCAGCAGCGTGGATGCCGAACAAAAAATGCAGCAACTCAAAATGCAGGCGCAAATGACCCAGGCCCAAGGCTTGCAGGGGCAGGTGGGCGATTTCTCCTTCATTCGCTCGCGGCGCAATCCCACGGCCCTGTTTGGCGTGGGGCTCATCGACCAAATTCCCGATCAAGTGCTGATCGACCAGGCGAAAAAGGAATTCAAGGGCTTCCCCGAAATTCAGGGCCGCGTGGCCAAAATGAAGGATGGCAAAATTGGCCGCTTCGGTTGGAAAGACCAAAAAGCATCGCTGTACGAATTTGCCATGACCGCCTGCGCCGTCGAGTTGGGGTTGGATGTGCCCGATCATCCCCAGGCCGGCCTGCCGTCGGATCCCAAATACAAGCCTCAGGGGCACGACATGGACGAGGCGGAGTGCGTGGCACTAGTCAGTTACTTAGGCAACTTGCCGGCGCCGGTACGGCATCAACCTGCCAGCGCCGCGGAGGCCAAAATACTCTCCGTCGGCGAAAAACAATTTGCCGCCGTCGGATGTGCCAACTGCCACGCGGAAAAATTGGGCAACGTCGTCGGCATTTACAGCGACTTGCTGTTGCATGACATGGGGTCCGAATTGGGCGATTCCGGCAATTACGGCGTGTTTGTGCCCGATACGCCGGAGGAAGAACAACAGGAAGAACCCATTCCCAGCTTGCAGGCCCAATTCAATATGCCCAATGGCGGCCCGCAGCATCTGACGAAAGCGGACCGTGAAAAAACTTTCGGCGCACTGCGCCAGGAGTGGCGCACTCCGCCGCTATGGGGCGTGCGCGATTCCGGCCCCTACCTGCACGACGGCCGGGCGGAGACCCTGGAGCAGGCCATTGCCTTCCACGGGGGCGAAGCCAGCAACTCGGCCAAGCAGTTCTTCATGCTCAAACCGGAAGAGCGGGCCCAATTAGTGGAGTTTCTCAAATCTCTGACCGCACCTTCACAGGAACAGGGTGTTGTCGCGGCAAATTAGTTGCAGCGCAGGGATGGCAAAGAAAAACTTTGCGCTGATGGGCCGCGCTTGTTGTGATGCGCCCGCTGGCTACGGCTTTAGCACAAATCGGTATGGCTTGTGCATCCAAATGCCCGCGTAATCGACGCCGATGCGGGGCGTGAGGGCAATTTGCGAACGCCGCACCTTGGGGCCGCGATTTTCCAGCCATAGCCCGGCTTCTTCTTGGGCCGCCAGTGCGTTCAACCGCCGATCGATGCGCAGCGCTTTCGTCAATTTTCCCGGGCCGGTGAAATCTCCCGCGCCGCGAAACAACACGGCCGCGGGCCAATCTTCTCCGTCGGTCACTACGTTCAGCATCCAGTGCATGCCGTAGCACAAGTAAACGTACCAATGCCCGGCCGGACCAAACATCACCTCCGTGCGCGGCGTGCGGCCAAAACGGCCGTGGCAGGCTAAATCGTGCGGGCCAACGTAAGCTTCCACTTCGTGAATCATCACCGCTTGCTCGCGGTTTCGCCAACGGCGAACGAGGTGCTTGCCCAGCATTTCCCGAGCCACGACCAGTGCCGGCCGAGCGAAGAAATTTTGTTCCAGAATTTGGCTGGTGGCCGGCATAGTCAGACTCGCGCCGCAAAGAGAGTCAACTCTGCATTCTATCCTAGCCGTCAAACAGGGCCACGCTGGCGGTGAAGCCATGCAAAAAGTTCTGCTGGCCGACGGGCCCAATTTCTCCCTGGGCAAAAAAGCCTGCCGTGGGAATATCGCCCAGAATATCGTGCAGGCAGTGAATGTCGTGATCGGAACTGGAAAACATCCGGGTGC
>DASRSD010000098.1 GCA_035656635.1 Pirellulales bacterium | reverse complement strand
AGACCTGCACCTACTGTGTCTGCCACATGGTGCCGGAAACCCATACCAAGACCTGCACCTACTGTGTGTGCCACATGGTGCCGGAACAAAAGACCTGCTGCTACACGGTCTGCCACATGGTGCCCGAACAACATGTGAAGCAGTGCCAGTACACGGTCTGCCACATGGTTCCTGAAACGCACACCAAAACCTGCACCTACTGTGTCTGCCACATGGTGCCGGAAACCCATACCAAGACCTGCACCTACTGTGTGTGCCACATGGTGCCGGAACAAAAGACCTGCTGCTACACGGTCTGCCATATGGTGCCCGAGCAACATGTCAAGCAGTGCACCTACTGTGTCTGCCACATGGTGCCCGAGCAAAAGACCAGCTGCTACACGGTCTGCCACATGGTCCCTGAAACCCACGTCAAGCAGTGCCAATACACGGTCTGCCACATGGTTCCGGAAGATCACGTCAGAACCTGCACCTACTGCGTGTGCCACATGGTTTCCGAAACTCACACGAAGACCTGCACCTACTGCGTGTGCCACATGGTTCCGGAAACCCACACGAAGACCTGCACCTACCAGGTCTGCCACATGGTGCCCGAGCAGCACACCGTCGAGATTCCTTACAAGTGCTGTCACATGGTCGAAGAGCAATGCACGAAGACGGTGCCCTACACGATCTGCAAGCCGGTGCACTACACCAAAACGGTGCAGTGCTGCCACTACGAGCCGAAGCAAGTTGCCTACACGGTAACTCGCTGCGTGCCGAAGGTCGTGTGCAAGCAAGTGCCGGTGCAAGTTTGCTGCCCGGCTCCGTGCTGCTCGAGCTGCGAACCCACCTGCGGGTGCGGTGGCTAAGCATCAACCGGGCGCGTAAGCGGCCGGGGTTCCCCGGGGTAGGGGAAGAGCATCCTCGGCTGGCAAATCGCCGGATCATCATAGCGGCCCGGTGTTCCGCACCTGTGGAAGCCGGGCCGGTCTGGTCAACCAAGTGGCGGTCCGATTTTCCCTGAATCGGACCGCCATTTTGCTTTGAAGGAGTGATGATCCATAGCCGGATGCTCACAGCATCCGGATCCGGAAGGCGTGGCCTTCCGGCTAGTTCGAGACGCTGTGAAAATCTGCCACGCGCATTCGTCCGCCGAGCCGCGTTCCGTGAGGTATCCTTCCCATAGAGGATTTGTTGAACTCCCTCTCTTTGCAACACAGCCGCGCTATGCTTAATCGCCTTGCCACATTGACCATCGCCCTAGCCTGCAGCGGCGCCAGCGCCGCGCTCAGTGCCGATTGGATTTTCGATAACGGCCCCTATACCCGCAGCGCCAAAACCGGCAAGCGGGTCGATCAATATCAAGCCCTGCCGCACGTCGATCGCATTCCGTTCGAAAAATTCTTCTCGGAAGATGGTCCACATCCGTTCGGCATGGATTGGTGGACCGATTGGGGTGGGGGTTGGGGCGGCTATGGCTGGGGTGGCTTCGACGCAGCCGCTTCACCCTACATGTGGGGTAACACGGGGATGATGGGCCCCTTTATGTATCCCTGGGGCATGCCATAATCGCCGCGCTCCAACGAAGCTGTGGACCGCTTGACCATCGTTTCCAGGCCATGTTATAAGCGCCAGATGGGGCAAATGCAGCGTTTGACCGCCCAGGACACAGTTATAATCATATAGTGTCCGATGAAATAACTAGCGGCCAAGCCACCAGCGCGGATAGAGGCAAGCGTTTGTAACTCTCGTCGCTGCTGCGGATGGTCCCCCAAGATTTACAATCGTTGCAAGTATGGCCTTGATCACGTTGCGGGTTTTGGATGGCGCCGATCGAGGACGTGTCTTCGACGACATGCCCACGCCGATTACCATTGGTCGGGAAGAGGGAAACACCATCCAATTAAACGACGAGCGCGTCAGCCGCTTCCATTTGAAAATTCAGGAAGACCGCGACAAGGTCGTGCTGACCGATCTGGAAAGCACCAACGGCACCAAGGTCAACGGCGAAGATATTCAACTTCGCATTCTCCGCTTCGGCGACATGATTGCTCTGGGCCGCTCCGTGCTGCTGTTCGGCAAACGGGAACAAATTGCCGAGCGGCTGGCCAACATCAAGCGCGATGCCAACGGCTCGGGCACCATCGGCCGTGAAGAATCGTTGCTATTGGGCAAAAGCGGCGGCAGCGAGTTTGATTTGGATCTCGACAAAAACGCCGACTTGCACAACACGCTGTACGCGCTGGCGCCGCCGGAGCTGCCCCAGCGGCTTAGTCCTGCCCAAGCGGCCCAGCTTTCGGAAATGATTGAGTACCTGCACATTCGCATCCGCGAGCTGTTGGCGAGCGTGAAAATGAAAAGCCCGGCCGATCGCGTGACGCTGGAATTGGAGCAGTGGCAAAACGTGCTCGACCTGCAATCGCACCTGGCCGATTATCTGCGCGAAATCGGCGAGCCCCAAGAGGAATAGACGCTGATGGCCAAATATCATGAGCACCACGGCGCGTGAACAAAATATCGAAGTTGATCCGACCGCGGTCCGTGTTTGGGTCGAAAAGCGGATGGTCTTTTTGGAACTGACCGACGGCAGAATTTTCGGTTTTCCGGCCGATCGTTTCAAAATCCTGAAAGCGGCCAGCGATGAAGCACTTCAGGAAGTGCGAGCATGGGCCGTTCGTCACTTCGTGACTTTCGATGCGGGCGGTGACGCTACGGCCGATGGCGTTTTATCCAAGAACTTGTTAATCGGAATTTCATGGCAAGCCAGGCCTGCTCGTTGTGGCTGGCCGTCGACCATCTCAGTGAGGATCCGAATTTGGGCGCGGTCTAAAAATTCCTTTTTTATCTGCACTTGCCCCACGCGCTTGCCATCTTTGGTCGCTTTCAACTCGATGAGCTTCTTCACGTCATAGCCGTGGCCACCCTGAGTGTCGGTCTCCTTGCTCATCGCAATCACTTCGAGCGAATAAAAGGGCTTCAGCTTCCCTTCGTCGGCCAGTGTAAACACCACGGTCACCGTGTCGCCGCCAGCGTCGTTTACCTGTACGTCGTACTTCAGTCCCCACTCGTCTTTGGAAGAACCCAGCACATTATAAATCGCCCAACTGCGGCCAGACATTAGTAAAATTGCTGCGACAACCAACACAGCCCTCGCCCAGCGTGATAATCGAATGCTCATGGCCCGTTCACCTTGTTAGAATGCGGGAGCGCTAGAGCCGATCCGAGCGTCGGAACCTTGGCTTGCGCCCACCGAGCGGACCATTCAAGCGGCGCGCATCAATTCGAGCAATATCAATCTGCGAGCTAACTTTCTGCTATCGCGGCCCCAATCGCATTCTGCCGCTAGCAAAGCGGGCCTGAATTACCTCCGACTTGCCGGAGAATGGAAACGGTTCCTGACAACCTTTTCTGCGCCCCTGGAGGAGTTGTTTATAGCCACTTATCGCTGGCTGCTGTGAGTGGGCTGCGCAGATTTCAAAAAGAACGTGATCTCGACAAGATGCCAACTCGCTATTCTTTCGTCTTAGGATTCTAGGTATAACCCGGCCCTTTGCGGATTAAGTAAACCGTTCCCGATTCTCGAATTGTTGACGGCACAGAAGGAGCCAACATGTCCCCCATTCGATACCGTCGCACGTCTGTGCGGACCGCACTAGGCATCACCAAGGAAGAGAAGCGGATCAAGCGCGAATTGGGAATTACTGCGATTCTGAAGCCGTTTCGTTGGTGGGGGAACGAAAAACGTAAGCTCAAACGCGAGGTTGGCTATTATTCGCCCGAAGCCAAATTCGCACGGCACTTCTTGCCACGTTCTGTGGTCAGATTGTTCATGCTGCTCGTTGCGGGGCTGACGATTGCTTTCGTGTTCTGGGTATGGAATTCAGTGAGAACCCCGGCAACAGCGGACCATACGGCCGCAACTTATCAGACATCAGGCAGGAGATAGCGAATCAGTCTGCTCTTGCCGACCGCGGCACCGGGCGGCCAATCCCAGGACCATTTATTCCGAGTGTCCGGTGCTCTCGGGCTACCTGGCGCGCATCCGTTCCGACACTGGTTGGCCGTTGCAGCACGCTGCTGAGTCAAACCGCCCTGCAGAATTGTTGGTTTGACGAGGCATACGGCAGCAAAGAATCTGTCCAAAGCGCCACTATGCCGTTGGGGATTATGGAAGATGCAGAATATGAAGAGCAAATCTACGGACCACTTGCACCCGGACAAATATTGTTTGTTGGGACGGATGGCGTTTGGGAAATGCCCAATGATGCCGGCCAGCAATTTGGAAAGCAGCGATTGCGGGAAACAATAATCCAAGCAGCAACCGGAACTGCGGAGGAGATCAGCACAGCGATTCGCGGCGCTCTGACCGAGTTTCGCGGCACACATCGAGCCGTCGACGACGTAACGTTCGTGATTTTGAAAAAGATTGGCGAATAAACCACGCACGTCAAAAGCGCACAAGAATCGGCATGCCATGATGATACTTGTCCGCCGGGTGTCTTGGGCACAGCCGTAGGCGTCGCCCCCAGACTGGCCCAAAAATCGCTTGCCGCGGGTCCAGGCACCATGTATACAGATATACATGTATGGCCCGCGCGATTTGGCCGTGGGCTATCGCTGCATTGCCTGCGAATCAAACGAGCGACTCCGGCCGCGGCGAACGAACATCTGGGCGTTTCCAGAACAGCAAAATCAACCAACAATGCACACGTTTGGACTTAAACCCACTGGATTGTGTCGGTGCCCCTGGGCACGGAGGCCGCAAAATGCCGTCTCCTGCTGTTTGAGCGCGCGACAAAACCACGCCAATTTGTCCGGAAAGAAAAAATCCGGGACAAAAGCGAAAAAATCTCCCAGGGATGCGTGTTCACGTCTTCGCCAGCGCGCATCGCATTGGCTCGCCGCTGTTCGCTCCGTCGGTTGCCTGCTAAAATCGCGGTTTGCGCCATCTGCTCTTACCGATGGATCGATTTTGCCGCGAGGAATCTTATGAGCACCCAGCCTTTTGTTCATCTGCATTGCCACAGTCATTACAGTTTGCTCGATGGCGCTAGTCCGATCGATAAGCTGATTGCGCGGGCCAAACAACACGGGATGAACGCGCTGGCTTTGACCGATCACGGCAATTTGCACGGAGCGCTGCAGTTTTATCAACGGGCCAAAGCGGAAGGCATTAACCCGATTCTCGGTTACGAGGCTTACATTGCTCCCGAAAGCCGGCTGAAGCGCGATGTGGGCAACTTGAAAGAAGCCAGTTACCACCTCACGCTGCTGGCCCAAAACCGCACCGGCTTTCGCAACCTCATCAAACTGGCCTCCAAGGCGTATTTGGAAGGCTTTTACTTCAAGCCCCGCATCGATCGGGAATTGTTGGAGCAATATCACGAAGGCCTGATTTGCTTAAGCGGCTGCGTTTCCAGCCAGTTTAGTCGGGCCCTGCTAAAAGGCACCGGCAAAGAACAACACTTTCTGGCCGAAGCCAAAGAAATTGCCGCCTGGTTCCAGCGACTGTTCGGCGATCGTTATTTCATCGAAATTCAAAACAACGGCCTGGAAATTCAACAGCGGCAAATGGAAGGGGCCGTGGAAGTCGCCCGGCAAATGGGCCTGCCCTTAGTCGCCACCAGCGATGCCCACTACGTCAACCAAGAAGACGCCGACGCCCAGGACGTCATGCTGTGCATCAACACGGGCAAGTTCCGGTCGGACACCAATCGCTTGCGGATGGACACCAACCAGTTTTTTCTGCGCAGCCCAGCCGAAATGTACGCGGCTTTTCCCGGCCTGGACGAAGCGCTGAAGCAAAGCCAGTTGATTGCCGACAGCGTGAATATCGAGTTGGAGCTGGGCAAGCGGCATTTTCCGAACTTTGATCCGCCCGATCGCCAACCACCCACCGATTATTTGCGTGAACTGTGCCTGCGCGGTCTGAAAGAACGGTATGCCCAGCGGCCCGACCGGTGTGAAAACGGCGAGCTCAAGCCGGATGTGCTGGCGCGGCTCGATCATGAATTGAACGTCATCAACACGCTCGGCTTCCCGAACTACTTTCTCATCGTGTGGGACTTTGTGCGTTATGCCCGCCAGCAAGGCATTCCCGCCACCGCCCGCGGTTCGGGGGTGGGCTCACTGGTGTCGTACGCGTTGTATTTGAGCCACGTTTGCCCATTGGAATTCGATTTGCTGTTCGAGCGGTTTTTGGATTTGAATCGCCGGGAAGCGCCCGATATCGACATCGACTTTTGCAAAGACCGCCGCGGCGAAGTCATTCAATACGTGAAGGAAAAATACGGCGCGGACAACGTCGCTCAAATTGGAACATTCGGCACGCTGGCCGCCCGGGCCGCCATTCGTGATGTGGGCCGCGCGCTGGGCATGCCCATTCCCCGGGTGGATGCCATCGTCGCGATGGTGCCCGACGTGCTGAACATTACGCTGGACGCGGCACTGGAGCAAAGCGCCGATCTGAAAAAAGCTTATCAAACCGATGGCGAAACGCATGAACTGCTGGACTTGGCCCGGAAGATCGAAGGGCTAGCGCGGAATGTCGGCACCCATGCGGCGGCGGTCGTGATTGCCGATCGTCCGCTGATTGAATACGTGCCCCTGTGCCGGGTGCAAAACAAAGATGAAATTATCACCCAATGGGCGATGGAAGATGTCGAACGCGCCGGCCTGTTGAAAATGGATTTTCTCGGCCTGCGCAACTTGACCGTCCTTTCGAAAGCGGTCGATTTGATTGAGCAAACGACAGGCCAGCGCGTTGATCCTTACCAATTCCCCTTGGACGATGCGGAAACGTTCGCCCTGCTTTCCCGCGGGGAAACCAAAGGCATTTTCCAATTGGAAAGCGGCGGCATTCGCGATTTGCTGCAAAAGATGAAGCCTGACCACTTCCGCGATATTATCGCCACCAATGCGCTGTATCGCCCCGGACCGTTGGAAGGGGGCATGGTGGACGATTACGTGCAGGTGAAGCTCGGTCGCAAAAAAGCGACGTATTTGCATCCCGTGATGAAAGACGTGCTGGAAGAAACACACGGCGTCATGGTGTATCAGGAACAGGTGATGCGCATTTTGAATCGCCTGGGGGGCATTGATCTGGCCGACGCTTACACCTGCATTAAAGCCATCAGCAAGAAGAATTTGCCGAAGATCGCCAAATTTCAGGAAGATTTTATCGCCGGCGCCGTGCAGCAAGGCCTGAGCGAAAAACAGGCGACGGAACTTTTCGAGCTGATTGCCAAATTCGCCGGTTACGGGTTCAACAAATCGCACAGCACGGCCTACGCACTGATTGCCTACATGACGGCGTATTTGAAAGCGCATTATCCGCTGGAATTTATGGCGGCCCTGTTATCGGGCGACATCGATGGGCGGAATTTCAAAAAGAAAGATTCCCTCGTAGAGCACTTGGATGATTGCCGCCGCATGGGATTGGAAGTGCTGCCGCCGGATGTCAACACGTCGCAGGCCGATTTCACGGTGCGCGACGGCAAAATTGCGTTTGCTTTGGCGGCGATTAAAGGCTGCGGCGGCACGGCTGGCGATGCAATTACCGCTGCCCGCCGCGCGGAGGGACCGTTCCAAAGCCTGTTCGATTTTTGTGAGCGGTGCGATCCTTCCGTCGTGAACCGCACGGCCGTGGAAAGTTTGATTAAAGCCGGCGCGTTCGATCAACTTTCCAATCACAGCAATCGTGCGGCCCTGTGGCAATCGCTGGACCGGGCTTTGCAAGCGGGAGCCGCGAAGCTGGCGGACAAACGGGCAGGCCAAAGAGGCTTGTTCGATGACGATTCGGCCAGTCAGCAAGTAAGTGCCGCAGGGGAATCGCTGATTTCCGTGCCGGAATGGCCGGAAAAGGAACGGCTGTCGTGCGAGAAGGAAGTGCTGGGCTTTTATCTCAGCAGCCATCCGTTGGCGGAGCACCGCGATTTGCTTGCCACGCATTGCTCGCACACGACCGTTGAAATTGGTGGCCTGCCGCCACGGGCCGAAGTTACGCTCGGCGGCCTGCTTTCGGCGGTGAAAATATCTTACACCAAGAATCCACGACCCGGTTCGACACACACCAAGTACGCCATGTTCGATGTGGAAGATTTGGAAGGGATCATCCGCTGCATCGTTTGGCCGGAGGAATTTGTGAAATTCGGTCCGTTGGTGCAAGCCGAAGCCATTTTGGCGGTGCGCGGCGTCGTCGATCGACGGGCCGGCAGCGAGGAATCCAACCTCATAGTGAACGAACTGCTGCCGCTGGAGGAATTGCGACGCCGAGGCACGAAAGGAATTTTGATTCGCGTCAACGAGGAGACGCACGGCGCCGCGGCCTTGGAGCAACTGCGCGAGCTGGCTGCGGAATTCCCCGGCGAGGCGGAATTGAACTTAATGCTATGCCTGGCCGACGGCCACCGTTTGCACTTGAAAAGCGATTCGTTGCACGTGGAAGTGACTGCCGAGCTGCGGCAACGCATTGATCAGGTTTTGGGCCCGGGAAATGTGCGTGTGCTAACAGCGCCCCGGCCGACTGCAACCATAGCGCCGCGGCCGGCACACTTTGCGGCTCGTTCCACTACGGCAGCGAATAATTGAAGGCAGCAGAAATGGGTTGTTTCGGGTAAGTCACTGGCAGATTTTATCAACTGCCTGCGTGAACGGTTTCCGCAGCCGATTTCGAAAGCGCGCCCGTTGGTTGCCAGTGGGCCGGCGATTCCGTCATTCGCAAAACGAGCCACCACAGTCCGAGAATTACCAACCCGATTACTCCCAATGCTACCGCGCCACTCCCCAAAAGACTGCTACGCAATTGCGTCAATGTCATACCGATGGCCTGCTCGTACGGATCTTGCACAATAATTACCCAGCCCGAGGGCACGACGTGCTGTTTGCGTCCCTCGCCTTCCACAAGTTCGACGGGCGCTTCTGCCGCCAGATAAGGCTGCCGGTAATCGCCCCCTTCGTCGTCCTTTCCCAGCGGGTCATAGTATTCGGCAGCGCCGTCCTTCAATTGTTCAATGGCCTCCTTCGAAATGCGATATTTTTCATCGTTGACGAAGCGGTCGATGTGCGAATCCGATTCCTTCCGCAGCTTCTGCAACAGCGGATGCTGCAAAATCAAACCTTTGTGCGCCCCGTCGCGGACATCCACCAGCACCGGAAATTGCCGATTCTCTTCCAGCAAATTGATGAAGTTGCTCGCCAGCTCGAACGACACGCCAACGACGCCCAAGAATTGTTTTTTGTCGGGATTCTTTTCGTCGGGTTTGAATACGGGCGTAGATATCGACACGACCCAGCGGCCAGGATTATCGAGCCGGGGATATGCCGCGGAAAGCTGCGTGTTTTGCACGTGTTGGTCCGCAGCGGGGCGCCAATCGGTCGGCTGGTCGGTCGGGCCGCCGTAAAAATAACTCATCCAAGCGTAATTGTGCCCCAGCGATGGGTCATAAGCGAACCACCGAGCCACTTGCACGCCGCGGGAGTCGGTTATGAACCAACTTTCGCTGTGTTTATTTTCCGCGAGCATTTCGTTGTCGAAAAACTTCAGCCGGTTTTGCAGAACTACCGCCTCTGGCGCCTTGCGCAGCTGATCGACTAACTCGTTGAAGCGTGTTTTCGTCTCCGCCGGATCGTTCAGTCCTGACAGGACGGCGTGCACTTGCGGATTGTTTTGCATGGCGCTTAGAGCAGCAATAACTTCCGGATCGCGGGCCGCTTCTTCAACATCGTAAAACCGGCTTTGTAATTCGGCGCCGGCGCCCCGAGCTGCACTTTGGGCGGCAAAACCTAAGCCTTTCAGTGCGCTTTGAGTGAGCGCCTCGTTGGAGCGCTGCAGCGAAGTACTGAACCACAACCACGCTGCCACGGACATCACCGCCAGGAGCAACACTGGCCCCAGCGCTCCTAAAACCACCAAGGGTCGCCTGGATCGCCGGCGCTGGCGGGCATCCAACGCATCGAGTACGGTTTGTACGGTGGGAAACCGCTCCGTTGGCTCGACCGCTAAGCAACGATCGATAATCGTCGCCAGTTCATTATCAACGCCATGCACTACATGGTGCTCCAAGGGCGGCGGCGATTCTTCAATCAACTTCCGATAGCGTTCCAGTCGGCCGGTCAAGTCAGGTGCATCATCAATTTCGCTCAGGCTGTGTTTGTTACGATAAGGTGGATGTCCCAGCAGCAGTGCATAAAAGATAGCACCCAGCGCGTACACATCCCAGCGCGCATCGGCCACCGCTCGGGCATCGGCCTGTTCCGGCGCCATGTAAAATAGTGTGCCCAGCGCCGGGGTTTGCTCACTGGAAAGCCGCGATTGCCCAAAATCGGCAAGTCGCGGTTTGCCGTCTTGATCGAGCAAAATATTGGCCGGTTTCAAGTCGCAGTGCAAAATGCCCTTGCTGTGCGAGTGCGTTAACCCCACGGCAATTTCGCGAAACAGCGCGGTCGCGTCCGATGCTGAAAATGGACCTTGTTCCTCTAAGCGTTCAGCGAGCGAACCGTGCTCAATATACTCCATTACGTAATAAGGAGGCTCGGCTTCCCAACCGACATCAAGTAGTTGGACGACATAACGATCGGCCGACAAGAAAGCCAGCTTTTCCACCTCGTGCGACAGTAGGGACCAATCCAGCCCACCGCGATGCAAATAAAACTTGATCGCAACTTTCCGACCGGTGGTGCGATCAATTGCGACCCACACCTCGCCGTAAGCGCCAGCGCCCAAAAAGCGCCGGGGCTCATAACCGGGTACATCGCACGGGGGCGCGGCGCGTTGCCGGCTAAGGTTGAGCGATCGCTCCAGCTCTTCGCTTCCCTGCGCTTGAGTGAAATCAGATGTCATACAGTGGGCGGGAAGATGACGGTGGGACGGATACCGAAACTCATCGCCGGTGAACCGTACTTTTAATCTACCACCGACAAGGGCCCCCGTGCCACCGCCTTAGGGCTGCAAATGCGTACCGTAGAGCGGCATTTGCAGGTCGGTTTTAACCGTTCGGCCAGGCAAACAAGCGGATCGTGTTGCCGTCTGGATCAGAAGTTATGATCTCCTGAAACCCCTCCGGATTTTCTCGCGGGCGTGTCACCGGTGAACTGGCTTCCAACAGCCGCTGGCCAATACGATCTAGGTTCTCGACTTCGAAGCCTAAGCTCCACCGCCCGCTAGCTTCGCCGGCGCTATTTCTTGCTAGCAGGCTAAGCCGAGTTTCTCCGGCTTCGAACAGCGCGTAACCATCTTCCGGCACACGCACCAATACGCGTAAACCCAACGTTTCCCGATACCACTTGACCGCCTGTTCCCACTGATTGGTGCGCAGTTCCACGCAATATAGCCCGGGCCGAGTTTCACGTTTGTAACCAATGCTCATCGTATAAGCAGATCGGGATGGCTTGTGTTCGGTCGAACGTGTGGCGGCAGGGCGCGCCTGCGTGGATTTAGGATCGTACAACCTCGGGGCCTGTTTGGGCGAGGGGGTCGGACGTGCAGCCTGTTGGTGGTGTGCTGGCATAGCGCTGGAACCTTTATGAGACTACTGAACCGGGTGCGGGATAAGTCTCTCTCTATATCTATTAAGCGGATTGGCTCGCCGAATGGTGCGAATTTTTTTGGAATTTATCTGGATTCGGTTCGGCGGAAGGTTTTCACTGGTTTTGCACTCCGGGCAATCAAGCTAGATTTCTCGACCGGCAAACAGGTTACATCATTTGTCGCCAACAATTTCCGAGGCGTCACAAACCTCAAGTGGTTATTCGCTTGCGTTCTTATTTCCTTTTCAATATTCCATGTTCCTATGCCAAGTATCTCGGCCTTGTAACTGGCATTCGTGGCTGACATTGACCCCCAATCCGTTTTCACTAAAATGTTGCGGTTCTTAGGGTTAAGAGAAACGCGCAATGTCCGCCACAATGACCCACCCTGCTGGCAATTCGTCTGAAAGTCCCGGCGATGCGTTGGAAATCGCCCGCCGTGAAAAACTGCGCAAAATCGTGGCCCTGGGAATCGATCCCTGGGGTTCGCGGTTCGACGGTTATCAGGCCATTGGTGAAATACGCCGCCGGGAAACCGAAATTGCCGTGTCCGAACCCGCCGCCGGCAGCCAGCATGGCGAGCAGCATGGCCCCCGGGTTCGTGCCGCTGGCCGCATTGTCCTGATGCGTGATACCGGCAAGCTCATTTTCGCCAACATCCGCGACTGGACCGGCCAGATTCAACTCTATATCGGCAAAAAACAAGTCGGCGACCAGAATTGGTCCCTGGCCCAATGCTTCGACTTGGGCGATTTAATCGGCGTCGATGGCGAACTGAAGCGCACAAAAACCGGCGAGCTAACGATTTTCGTCGACAAGCTTTTTTTTCTGACCAAGTCGCTGGAAACACCCCCCGATAAATTTCACGGCCTGAGCGATCCAGAATTGCGCCAGCGGCAACGCTATCTCGATTTAATTCACGGCGAAGGGGTGCTGCCGCGGTTTATCAATCGCACCAAAATTGTGCAATCGATCCGCCAAACGCTGGCGGGGGAAGGGTTTGTCGAAGTCGAGGGGCCCACGCTGCATTCCATTGCCGGCGGAGCGGCGGCCCGGCCGTTCAAAACGCATCACAATGCGCTCGATATCGATTTGTTCATGCGGATCGCGCTGGAGCTGCATCTCAAGCGGCTGTTGGTCGGCGGCATGGAGCGCGTGTTCGAGCTGGGCCGTGTCTACCGCAACGAAGGCATTAGCCCGCGGCACAATCCGGAATTCACCATGCTGGAGTTGTATCAGGCTTACGGCGATTATCACTCGATGATGGATTTGACCGAAAAACTCATCGTCAATGCCATCCGCGCCATGCAACCCGACCAAAACGCCCCGCCCAATTTCGAACTCCCCTACGGCGATGTTACGATCAATTTCACTCCGCCGTTTGCCCGCAAGACGTATGACGAGTTATTCCAACAACACACGGGCGTAGCCGGCGATGACCAGGCTGGAATTAAAGTGCTCGCGGAAAAAATCGGCTTCGACACCGCCGGCAAGCATCCGGACGTGATCAAGAGCGAAGTGTTTGAAGAAAAGGTGGAAGACAAACTTGTGGGGCCGGTCTTCGTGATGGATTACCCGGCCAGCACTTGCCCGCTCACCAAGCGCAAGCGTGATAACCCGGACATCGCCGAGCGATTTGAGCTGATCGTCAACGGCATGGAAGTGGCCAATGCCTATACCGAGCTAAACGATCCCGACTTGCAGGCCGAGTTGTTCAGCAAGCAGCTGGCTGGCCAGAAGGAAGAAGATTCCATGGCGAAAATGGATCACGATTTTATCCGCGCCCTGCGGCACGGCATGCCGCCGGCCGGCGGCTTGGGCGTCGGCATCGACCGGCTCGTGATGCTTTTGACCAACAGCACTTCCATCCGCGATGTCATTTTGTTCCCGCTCTTACGCCCGGAAATATAATTCACCACGGAGGCACAGAGAACACGGAGAGAATTGAGAAAGTACGAATTGAATCACGTTGCGAAAGGGCAGAAATGTTGATTCATGAAGATATTACAAACCAGATCATTGCCAGTGCGATCGAAGTTCATAAAGAAATCGGTCCAGGATTGTTGGAAAGTGCCTACCAGGAATGTCTTTGTCGCGAATTGAGTTTGCGCACCGTGCCCTTCATCCGAGAAGCTCCAATTGCAATTGCTTACAAAGGAATTCATTTAGATTGTGGCTATCGAATTGATTTGCTTGTCGCAGATGCCGTTGTCGTCGAGATCAAAAGTATTGATGAAATTATCCCGATTCACGAGGCCCAGTTGCTGACGTATTTAAAACTCAGCAGAAAAAAAGTTGGCCTGCTAATCAATTTCAACGTTCCGCTGCTCAAGGATGGAATCAAACGCCGGGTTTTATAATTTTGCCTGCTCTGTGACCTCCGTGTCTCCGTGGTGAACTCACGGATTCACAAGCCAAAGGATTGGCCATGTACAAACTGCTTCTCTGCTGGCGTTACTTGCGGACGCGCTACATTGCGCTGGCTTCCATCATCAGCGTGACGCTGGGCGTGGCCACCATGATTGTGGTCAACGCCGTCATGTCCGGGTTCTCCCACGAAATGGAAGACCGCATGCATGGGGTGCTTTCCGACGTGGTGTTGGAAGGGCACGGCATGGAGAACATCGAAAACCCGCAGTTCGTGATGGATACCATCCGGATGTTGGCCGGTAACTCGATCGCTGGGATGACGCCCACCGTCCACGTGCCGGGCATTCTTACGTTTCGTGCGAATGGGCAAGACCACTCACAGCAAATCATGTTTATCGGCATTGACGAGGCGACGTACGCTTCGGTGAGCGATTTTTCCAAATATCTCAACCATTCAGACAATCGCGAACATTTGAGCTTTAAGCTGCGCGAAGATGGGTACGATGTGCGCGATCATCAACTTCAGGACAAAGCTCCGTTGCGTCTGGGCATGGAACAAGCTGGTTGGCAACGGCGGAGACTGGCGGCCGAACGGCAAAAGGCCTGGGAGGAACAACAATCTCATGAAATGCCGATTCGAGAATCAACTCCTGATTCCGCTGAAAATCAGAACCAAGATTCAATCAATCACCGTGCCGATGCTGAATCGCAAAATCTGCAAAAGCATCCTGCGACTGCCGCTGCCAAGCAGGATCCCTTTGGCCCGCAGCAATATGTTCCCTTTGATCCAGCCAAGGAACAGCATCCCGGAGTGATTCCAGGAATTGCCTTGGCAAGTGGACGCGATCACGAAGGGAATGATCATTTTTTCCTGCTGCCGGGCGATGATGTCCGCATTACGATTCCCACCGCCGGCACGCAAATTAAGGGCCAGGATTGGCCGTTTACGGTTGTCGACTTCTATGAAAGCAAAATGAGCGAATACGATTCGTCGTTCGTGTTTGTGCCCATCAAAGAATTGCAAGAAATGCGCGGCATCGGCACCAATGTTTCCGCGATCCAAATCAAGCTCAAGCCGGGCATCGATCCGGATACAGTACGCGACCAATTGCGCAGCAAATTCCCGCCGGAGCTGTTCGGCGTTTATACCTGGCGCGATAAGCAAGGCGCCTTGTTGGCCGCCGTGCAAATGGAACGTGCTGTGCTCAATATTCTGCTGTTCATGATCATTGCCGTGGCCGGGTTTGGCATTCTGGCGATATTTTTCATGATTGTGGTGGAGAAAACCCGCGACGTGGGAATCCTGAAATCGCTGGGCGCTTCCAGCCGCGGGATTCTCGGCATTTTTTTGGGTTATGGGCTGTCGCTGGGTTTGGTCGGCGCCGGGGTGGGCATGGCGATTGGATTGTTGTTTGTGCACTACATCAATCAAATTCGCGATGCCTTGGAGTGGGTTACGGGGCAGCCAGTATTCGATCCGGCGATTTATTATTTCTACGAAATTCCCACGATTATCGATCCCGTAACCGTCACGTGGATTGTGGTGGGCGCGCTTTCGATTGCGGTCCTGGCCAGCGTGCTTCCGGCGCTGCGTGCTGCCCGTTTGCACCCCGTGGAGGCCTTGCGCTATGAGTGAACAGGCGAAATTGATTGTGCCGCGCCGTGCCACAACATCTTCCAATTCAATCATCTCCGCTCCCCACGCATCTATGCCAACTGCCAATTCCACACTTTTGCCGCCAGACTCAGAATCTGTGCTTCCTCATTCCCCACTCCCCATTCCCCATTCCCCATTATCGAATTCTGCCGCCATCCATCTCTCCGCGGTGGCACTGCAAAAAACCTACCGCAAGGGTCAGCTCGACATTCCCGTTCTCACCGGTGTCGATTTAGAAGTGAGGCAAGGAGAGTTTTTGGCGATTGTGGGCCAAAGTGGTTGCGGCAAAAGCACGCTGCTGCACTTGCTGGGCACGCTCGATGGCCCGACCGCCGGCGAAGTTCATTTTTTTGACCAGCGGATCGACAACTTACCTTCGGCGGCGCGCGATCGATTGCGCAACGAGCGGTTCGGCATGATCTTTCAGTTTTATCACCTGCTGCCGGAGCTGACGACGCTGGAAAATGTGCTGGCTCCGCTAATGATTGGCCGCAGCGTGTGGAGCTACTGGCGCAGCCGCAGCCAATCTGTCCAGCGAGCCCAAGAGTTGCTGGCCACACTGGGGTTGGGTCACCGGCTGAAACATCGGCCCCGCGAACTTTCCGGCGGCGAAATGCAACGGGTAGCAATTGCCAGGGCTTTAATTGCCCGGCCGCAAGTGCTGTTGGCCGATGAGCCAACGGGCAATCTTGACCAAGGCACGGGTCAGGAAATCTTACGAATTCTGCGAACCTTGAATGCAGAGCAGGGGCTCTCTATAGTCATGGTGACGCACGACGCCGCCATTGCCGCCAAGGCAGACCGCATTGTGCGCTTGGCCAATGGCCAGGTTGTTGCGCCGGGGGTCGAATAATCTGGGCGACGGTGTGTCAAACCTGTCTGTTTGCAAAAAAGCGCGCCGCTCCGCCAAGTAAGCCCTATTCCTTTGCAAAGAAAATAGCCATGCCGGAACTTAAAAATCAACCACAGGCCGCTCCGTCCGCTGCTGTGCGCAAATCGCTTCAGATTTACATCAACGGCAAGTTGCTCGAAAAGGAAGACGCAAAAATCAGCGTTTACGATCACGGCCTGTTATACGGCGATGGCGTGTTTGAAGGCATGCGCAGTTACGGCGGCAAAGTGTTTCGGCTCCAGCGGCATTTAGATCGGCTGTGGAGCTCGGCCAAAGCCATTTGGTTGGAAATTCCACTCAGCCGTGCGGCCCTGGCCCAGGCGGTGAACGACACTCTGGCGGCCAATGGCATTAGCGATGGCTACATTCGCCTCGTGGTGACCCGCGGCGCCGGCACGTTGGGGTTGGATCCCAATCGGTGTAGCAATCCTCAAGTGATTATTATTACCGATAAAATTGAGCTGTACCCAGAGGATTTTTACCGCAACGGCTTGGAAATTGTCACCGCCAGCACCATGCGCAATCATCCCGGCGCGCTCAACCCCCGCATTAAATCGCTGAATTACTTGAACAACATTTTGGCGAAAATCGAGGGGTTGAAAGCCGGATGTAGTGAAGCATTAATGCTCAACCACAAGGGCGAAGTGGCCGAGTGTACTGGCGATAACATCTTTCTGGTGCGCGGCGGCATGCTGCAAACCCCGCCGCTCGATGCCGGTATTTTGGAAGGCGTGACTCGGGATGCGGTGATCGAACTGGGCCGCGGCGCAGGCATTGCCGTGCAGGAAATGTCGCTCACTCGGCACGACGTGTACATTGCGGACGAATGTTTTCTCACGGGCAGCGCCGCCGAAATCATTCCCGTGGTGAAAATCGACAACCGCGCCATTGGCGATGGCAAGCCCGGCCCCATCACGCGCGATTTAATCCAGCGCTTTCACAAACTGACGCGGGAATAGCATCACCGATGTCTGCTTGCAAATCGATTGCAATTGGCGTGGTTCTCTGCTGGGCTTCGCTGCACAGTTCGCTGGCCGACGATTGGCCGCAATGGCGTGGACCGCTGCGCGATGGCGTTTGGCGGGAAACGGGGGTTGTCGAAAAGTTCGATGCGCCGCAACTCCCCATTCAATGGCGGGCGGAAATTGGTCCTGGTTACAGCGGACCAACCGTGGCGGCAGGCCGCGTGTATGTGACTGATCGTCAAGTCGAGCCCGCGCAAGTGGAACGGGTTCACTGCTTCAATGCCGCCACCGGCAAGCCGCTGTGGCACCACACCTACGATTGCCCCTATGTGGGCGTCGGCTATGCCGCCGGGCCGCGCGCTGCCGTGACGATTGACCAAGACAAGGCGTATTCGCTGGGTGCGATGGGAAACCTGTTCTGCTTCAATGCTGCCACAGGCGATGTTTTATGGCAAAAAGATTTGAAAGCACTTTACAACATCAAAATGCCGATGTGGGGCATTGCCGCGGCGCCGCTGATCGACGGACAGCGGTTGATTCTCAACGTCGGCGGAGAACATGCGTGTGTCGTGGCCCTGGATAAAACCACCGGCGAGGAAATTTGGAAAGCGCTGGACGATCCCGCGCAATACTCTGCGCCGATTCTGATCCAGCAAGCCGGCCGGCCCGTGCTCGTGATTTGGACCGGTGCGGGCGTGGTGGGACTCAACCCGGCCGATGGTAGCGTGTACTGGCGCGAAGAAATGAAGCCCAAGCAAATGCCCATCGGCATTGCCACTCCCGTGGTTGCCGGCGACTTGTTGTTTGTGTCGTCGTTTTACGATGGTTCGCTCATGTTGCGGTTAAAGACAGATTCCGCAACCGCGCGGCCAGCCGTGGAGCGCGTGTGGCGAAAAGTCGGTCCCGACGAAATCCATACGCAAAGCTTGCACTGCATGATCGGCACTCCCATTTTAGAAAATGGGTACGTTTATGGCGTCGATAGTTTCGGTCAGTTGCGGTGTCTCGATGCTGCCACCGGCGAGCGCATTTGGGAAAGCCAGGATGCGGTGCCTAAAGCTCGTTGGGCAGCCATTCACATGATTCGCCACGACGACAAAGTATGGATGTTCAACGAGCGGGGCGAATTGCTGATCACCCGGTTGTCGCCTACCGGTTTTGAAGAAATCAGCCGTACCAAGCTGATCGAACCCACGACCGGTCAGTTGGATCAGCGTGGCGGCGTGTGCTGGTCGCACCCGGCCTTTGCCAACCGGCATGTTTTTGCCCGGAACGACCAAGAGCTTGTATGTGCATCACTGGCCGCACAAAACTAAGCCGCCGCAGCTAAATCGCTGGGCATTTCGTGCCATCGACTTAAGACAGATTGCTGTCATACCATTCCCTTTTTGAGACCGCGCGGCAGAAACCGCATAAATCTCCAGTTCACGGCTGGCTGCTATATAAAGGCACGTCTTAATCTGCCTCGACGGTAGTGGGCCAGTTTGATTTTTCAGGGTGGCTGGGGTCGAACGAAGTGAGCCCCCAGTCGCAGAAATTCCGGGGGCTCGGCCGCACTCGACCCCGGCCACCCAAACTGTTTCCATCAAATTGGCCCACTACCGCCTGGACGGATTGATTGACTGTTTTGTCGACTTTCGCTAAATTACACGCGCATAGGGTGGTTTTCGGCAGGGATCAATCGGCCGGAAACCGGATTCATTCTTGTTATACAGTGCGCATGAGTTGGTTGATCGCGGTCGGCAAGGCCGCGCTGAGTTTTGGCCGTCGAGGGAACGTCGGGTGCAGATCCGCCGCAGCGCTACTGGGTTTGAAGTGTTAGCGCCGGCGAAAATCAACCTTTTCTTCGAAGTCCTAAGCCAGCGCAGTGATGGATTCCATGAGGTCGAAACCCTCATGGCGCCTATCGGGCTATACGACACCTTGTTCCTGGAGGACGATCCTTCTGGACAAGTAACGCTTGCCGCTCGCTGGGCCTTAGCATACGGAAAGCCAGCAGGCATCGCCGGACCGAATGGGGCGGCGGATCAATGGGAAAAACTACCGGAGGTAGAACACAACCATGCGGTGCGGGCAATACGCCTGCTGGCCCGGCATGCCGGAATCAAGCGCGGTGCAAAGCTGCAATTGATTAAGCGAATCCCGGCTGCGGCCGGTTTGGGCGGCGGGTCGAGCGATGCGGCGGCGGCACTCCTGGCGGCTAATTTGGCTTGGAGCCTAAATTGGCCGGTAGCGCAATTATGGGCGGTGGCGGCGGAAATAGGAAGCGACGTACCGTTCTTTCTTAATTCTCGCACGGCGGTTTGCCGGGGCAAAGGAGAACAGATCGAACTTGTAGATCGAATCGGACGCCTACATTTGGTCATCGTCAAGCCGCCTGTCGGGTTGTCGACGGCCACAGTTTACCAAGCTTGCCAAGTGGGAAATCCACCGCAGAGAGTTGAGCCGGTCGTCGAAGCATTCCGTAAACAGGATTGGAAGAGCCTTGGCCCGCAGGCACATAACCGATTGCTGGAGCCTGCCCGCAATCTCTCTTCCTGGATCGACAAAGTATTGGATCAACTGGCAAAGGAGAATTGTCCGGTTGTTGGAATGAGCGGTAGCGGTAGTGCCTGTTTTGCCATTTGCAACTCGGCGGTTCAATCACGCCGCGTGGCAGCAAAATTGCGCAACCGCCACCCGGGGCTTGGGAACGTTTGGTCGGTAAGCTCGGTTTGAATGAACAGATGGTCGAAAGGGAAAAGTTGTGCATTACAAGCCGTGGGCAACTTGTTGCGACCGTTCGCTGCTCTCGACCAAGGCATGATTTGGCTCCCACCGATATTTACCCCTACAGACTCGGAGTTTAGTGCGATTACTTGAGAACACCTCTCAAGGACGGGCCTGCACCGGCTTCGCAAGGAGAACAGCCGTGGAAATCACCGAAGTTCGCATCAAGCTGATGGAAGAGGGTGGCGAACGATTACAGGCGTTTTGCTCCATTACCTTCGACAATTGCTTCGTCATCCGCGATTTGAAAATCATTGACGGCGCCAATGGTCCCTTTGTCGCCATGCCCAGTCGCAAGCTGACCTCGCATTGTCCGCAGTGCGGCTCAAAAAACCATTTGCGGGCGGCGTATTGCAACGATTGCGGTCAAAAGCTGAACCCCAACCGCGCTCCGCTGGATGAAGAAGGCCGCGCAAAGCTGTATGCAGATATTGCCCATCCCATTAACAGCGCGTGCCGCGAAATGATTCAGGACCGCGTCATTACCGAATTTCTTCAAGAACAGGAACGAGCCAAACAGCCGGGTTATGTCTCGAGATATGATGACTTTGACGTCGACGACTTGATTCCGGCCCGTCATTCTCGCCCCGCGCGCAGCCATCCCACCACCAGTTATGGCCGTCCCATGCACAAATCATCCCACGCGCCGGTGGGAGAGCGATCTGGTCGGCCTCACATGAAGTCAATCAGTCCCGCTGGTATGCCAACGAAGGTTTCCGGCATCGATGGCCACGCCGCTGCCGATAACAAGCCCGCTGCCGAGAGTCAGCGCGTGGCCGACGATGATGCTTCGTCGCAGCCTAAAGCTAGCGGATTCGGCGACGGAGTTTTTTGACCGCTTGGCCAAAGGATTGCTACAGCGCTACCCAAGCGTTGCTCTTTCCACTGCCGGCCACGGCTTCAATGACGCGCATGTTGGCCACGGCATCGGCCAGAGGTGTTGGAACTTCCTTGTTTTCCAACACGGCCTGCGAAAACGAATCGCCTAGGATCATGTATTGGTTGCATACTTTCAACGGGTGTTCTTGAATCTCTGTGCCACGCTGATGCCACAGTTTGCTGGGCCGATCGGGAGGCGCGTTGAATGGAATTTCAATTTCCACGCGCCCCTCCGTGCCGAAAATATTCACTCGCTGGTAGGGCGATAATTGCGTGGAACACGTGAACGTGGCTGTGCCGCCCGGAAATTCCAAAATCGCCGAAGCCAAGCGATCGGTCTTGAACTTCGCATCGTACTCAACAATTCCCAGCACACGTTGCGGTTCGGCAGCAAAGATGAACCGCGACAGCGAAATGCAATAACAGCCGATGTCCATCAGCCCACCGCCCCCTACTGCGGCGATGTTGCGAATGTTGTCGGCGTTGACATTGTGATAGGAAAAGAACGCTTGAATGGTCCGCAACTGGCCAATTTGCCCTTCGCTTACCAGCCGCCGGGCCAACTGCCATTGCGGATGCAGCCGAAACATGAAGGCTTCCATCATCTTTAAGTGTGGATGCCGTTTCGCCTCGGCCAGCAAATCCGCCGCTTCCTGCCCGTTCATTCCAATTGGCTTTTCGCACAGCACGTGCTTGCCGGCCTGCAAGCACCGGATCGACCACGGCACGTGCAAATGATTGGGCAGTGGGATGTAAACGGCGTCAATTTCTTTGTCGGCCAGCAGCTCTTCGTACGAACCGTACGCTTTGCTAATCCCCAATTTCTTGGCCGCTGCCTGGGCCGTTTCCAAATTTCGCGAGGCCATGGCCGCCACCTCGCAAAACTGGCCGGCCTGCATGGCGGGAACGACTTTCTCGGTTCCAATTTTCGCCGTGCTCAAAATTCCCCAACGAAGTTTTTTCATGACGCTTATCTCACGTTACCCCCAGCGACTCTTTTACCATAGCCGCAGTTGTCATAACATTCCCCCGCTGGCTTTCCCGCTTGGGAAGGCCAATCGAGTATGATGTGATTGCTGGGAGCGATCCGTACAACGACACTTGTGATGGAAAGCGTTCTTTGCGCTGCTGCGCGAAATTTATTTGCACTGGCCCAAAATGTTCCTTGAAATGGGGCCAGCGTTTCTGGTAAGCTCAGGACCAGTTAGTGTTCGTTTGTACATATAAGGCCGTTGGGCCGTCCAGCGGCCGGCATTTGATTCCCGCGTGACAGCGCCACTTATTCCGGCCGCGATGCCGGCCGGCGGCGCCAAACGAATCTGCTCTGCTTGCCCGGCCGACACGGCTTGGCAGGACCGAGATTTAATGACTTGTTGTTCATGTCTTTCCAGTAAATTTGCACCAACCTGATCCACAAAAACAACACAACAATTGACCGAAAATGCCCACGGCCCAACCAAAACCTGTTGATTTTTGTCCGCCGCCACCGGCCGGCAGTCCTGGAATTCTCGAGCGGCATGGCGCGAACTTCGCGCATAATGACCCGGTTTTGTCGCCCCCAAAAAACCTCCTGCCCAAAGCGACAAAACGCACTCGCTGTGCTCCCGCTGGACATCGTTTGGCCGCTGGTGCTGCGGCGAGACATTCTGGAGTGCCGCCACTTCCGTCGCGAAACATTGCCGCCGGTTCAAGCACGGATGTCGACCGCGTGGTTCCGGCTGGCGGGAGTCGGAAAAATCAGTTTGTTCGTTCTGCCGCGCAACCCCGCTCACGAAAAATTAACAACTATTTTTCCAAAACGGCCCAAAACCGTGTACACAAATTCCTGGAAGTATGTATGATACGATGTTTGCCTCTGTGTTGTGTGGCACGCCGGCAATTGGCGCCGGCGATCATCGTTGAACACGGTTCACAGGATGTAGCGAACTTTCTTCATCATGCTCGATGCGGTGCAAACGCCTCCGCAAACCGGTCGTCTCTGGACCTTCAATTTCTGATTCTCGTTACGAGGACTCCTGAGTTGAAAATCGATTTGGATTTGGAACGTTGGTCGGTGCTGGATGCCGCCGAACTGTACGAAGTGCCACGGTGGGGAAACGGATACTTTTCGATCAACGACGAGGGGCACGTTTGTGTGCATCCCACCAAAAACCCGGAGCGATCGATCGATTTGAAGCAACTGGTGGATCGGTTGCAATTGCGGGGCATCGATTTGCCCATTCTGATTCGCTTTGCCGACATTTTGAAGCACCGCTTGGCGGAAATTCACGGCGTATTTCAATCGGCGATGACGGAGCAAAAATATCAAGGTGGGTATTGCTGCGTATACCCCATTAAAGTGAATCAGCAACGGCAGGTGGTGGAGGAAGTTTTGGACTTTGGAAAGCCCTTCAAGTTCGGGCTGGAAGCCGGGAGCAAGCCGGAGCTATTGGCTGTGATCGCCATGGCCAGCAACGACACGCCGATTATTTGTAACGGCTTTAAGGACGCCGAGTTCATCGAAACGGCCATGCTGGCCCAAAAAATCGGCCGCAACATTATTCCTGTGGTGGAAAAATACACCGAGCTGGGCCTGATTTTGGAATACGCAGAGAAAATTGGCGTGCGGCCCAAAATTGGCATGCGTGTAAAGTTGGCGGCCCGGGGCTCTGGTCGATGGCAATCGTCGGGAGGTTACCGTTCCAAGTTCGGGCTTACCGTGTCGGAGATTTTGAAGGGCCTGGAGGAGTTGAAGAGTCGTGGAATGCAAGATTGCTTCAAACTGCTACATTTCCATCAAGGCAGCCAAATTACCAACATTCGGCACATTAAGGCGGCACTGAACGAGGCCGCCCATGTCTACACGGAGTTGGTCGGCCGCGGGGCAGGCCTGGAATACCTTGATGTGGGAGGCGGCCTGGGTGTGGATTACGACGGTTCGCAAACGAATTTCGAATCGAGCGTGAATTACAGCCTGCAAGAATATGCCAACGACGTGGTGTATCACATTCAGCGCGCATGTGACGACGCCAACGTGAAGCATCCGACGATTGTTTCGGAAAGCGGCCGGGCAGTGGTGGCCTATCATAGTGTGTTGGTGTTCGGCGTCTTGGGAGTTTCCGAACAGGGACAAAACGGCATACCACCGCAATTGCCCGCCGAAGTGGAGCAGCCGCTTTCTGACCTCATGGAAACGTACCAGAATCTCGGGGTGCGCAACATTTTGGAAAGCTATCACGACGCTCAGCAATCGCTCGATAACGCGATGACGTTGTTTTCCAACGGATACTTGCCCTTGGACCAACGCAGCCTGGTGGAAAACTTATATTGGGCCATATGTCATAAAATTCAAAAACTGGTCCAGCAGATGGAATTTGTGCCCGAAGAATTACAGGGTTTGGATTCGCTGTTGTCGGACACATACTTCTGCAACTTCTCGCTCTTTCAATCAATTCCCGATAGTTGGGCCATTAAACAATTATTCCCGGTGATGCCAATCCATCGGCTGGCTGAGCGGCCGACACGGTTTTCGGTGCTTGGCGACATCACGTGCGACAGTGATGGTAAGATCGATCAGTTCATTGATCGCCGCGATGTAAAACGCACGCTGCCGCTGCACCAGTATGAAGGCAAACCATATTATTTGGGTGCGTTTCTCATCGGTGCGTATCAGGAAATTTTGGGCGACTTGCACAATCTGTTTGGCGACACGAACGCGGTTCACGTGGCCATGGATGAATCGGGCCAAGTGATTTTGCAGGCCGTCATCAAAGGCGACACCGTGCGTGAGGTACTAGATTATGTAGAATTCGAGCCCGATGCCTTGGTCCGAAGCCTGCGTGATGCGACGGAAGCCGCCGTACGTGAAAACCGCATTGGCTATGAAGAGGCCGGCCGATTTCTCAAGTTTTATGAAGAGGGACTGCACGGCTATACCTACTTGGAAGAACCGGAACAACGCTAACGAACGATGCTAGCATTGTGGAGACTGGGAATCTGATCTGCGTTCCGTTTTAGCGGCTGAATCGCTCTAGGGCCGCGTGGGGGCAGCCGATAGAATTCTCGACCTTCCATCGGGAATTTTAAGCTCCCGCTATCCGAAAGGGCCAATGTATGACACTATGCGCCGGAACCCAAAACGCATTGATCATTGCTGCATGCTTGGCTGCCTCTACGCTACCAGCAAAAGCGCAAACATCGCCGCTGGCGGCAAATGCCAATAGACCGATGAACGCTGGAACGTCGGCCACTAACAGCATGCCTGCAAACGCTGGCATTCCGGAAAATTCCGGCTCGCAGTCCAACGGTGCGGCAGCACAACCCCAACAGTTGCCGCTTGCACCGCCGTTCGTTCTGAGTTCCACGGAAGAAAGTAATTTGAATCAACTGCTCACCGATTGGGAATCTGCAAACACCAAGATCAAGACTTTCAAATGTACGTTTACCCGCTGGGAGTACGACCCGACGATTGCCGGTGGCAATCCAAACCAACCTACTGCTATCAGCAGCGGAGAGCTTAAATATGCTCCACCCGACAAAGGCATGTTCAAAGTTGAGGAACTTACGAATTTTGTGCCCGATCCCAAAACGGGAAAACTAGTTAAGCAAAACGCGAAGCCGACGGAATGGTGGACCTGCGACGGCAAATCGATGTTTGAAGTCACGGTGCGCGACAAGCAAACGCTCGTCGTGGAAAAGCCACTCCCACCGGAAATGCAGGGCAAAGCCATTACCGAAGGTCCGCTGCCGTTCGTCTTCGGCGCTCGGGCCGACTCCTTGAAAAAACGCTACTACATGCGATTGATTACTCCGCCGTCGGAGGCGAAAACCCAGGTTTGGCTGGAGGCGTTTCCAAAAATGCAAAAAGATGCCGCCAATTTCTCCCGAGTTACCATCATTCTGAATAAAGCCGATTTGCAACCGGCGGCCGTTCAAATTTTCAATCCCGGCGCCAATGCTCAAAATCTCTCGCGCACCGTCCTCCAGCTTGATAATCCATCCATCAACAATCCTTGGGCGCCGCTGCAAAACCTGTTCGACGATTTTGCCCGGCCCAACCCGTTCGGCTCGAAGCATGTAATGGAATCCGATCTCATGCCCCCGCCGGCCGCCACGCAAATGCCGGCGGGAAACCCCGCTGATTTGAACCAGGCCAGTCGGCCGAAGTCAGCGGCCCGATAAAATTCTTAGGCATTGCCATAGGGCATTAAAATCTTGTCGGGATGTAGGCCGGCGATCGATTGAAAACCTCCTTCGGCAATCGTTGCGCCGAGTTTCGTAACGGTCCGGAAATAACGGTCGCTGGGCGCGCGCCCGGTCAGCTTGCGCGTCAGGTCTTGACACAACACATCGGCGGCTGCGCGAACCACCTCATCACTATTGCGGGCGGCGTACAGGCTGGTGCACAAAATCGTAACGGCGTCTTGAATTTGCTGCGAAAGGTAAGCCATGCGGCATTGCCGATCGGCCAGCGCCAGTTGATGCTTGCGCATCACGCCATCAATGGCCAGCGGCGAATGGTCCAGGCGATTGGCGGCAAACTCGGCATGCTCGCGCAATCCCGCCGGCATGCCTGGCGGCAACGCCGACATCCGCTTGCGGCTTAGCTTTTCGCTTAGTAGCCATTTGAGGTACGGCCCAACGGCTGTGCGCAGCGCCCAGGCGTGTGCTGGATTAAGCGGGTTCGGCTTTTTGATGCCCGCCGCCGCCAGCGCCTTGCCAATGGGCTCGAAAAATCGAGTACCGTGCTGCTTCACCAGCGATTTGAAAAACGCCATGCCTAGCATTTCCCCTTCGCCTTCATAAATGCACGGAGCGAGGAACTCGTGCACGTTGTCGCCGAACATGTGGCCGTGCAAGAACGAGCGGCCGCCATGCGTTTTCATGAACAGCTCGACAGCCGCCTCCTTTTGGGCTTCGCTTCCAAAAATCTTGGCGATAATGCACTCCATTTCGCCGCGATAACCCTGATCCAACAGCCCCGCGCACCACTGCACCAGCGCATCGCAGCCGACAATCAGCGCGGCCATCCGCCCCAAGCGCCGTTGCACCAATTCTCGGCTGGCAATCTCGGCGCCGTAGGTTTTGCGGAAGTGTGCCCAAGGAATCATGCTGGCCAGCATCAGCCGCATAGTGCCGGCGGCATTGGCGCACAGCGAAACGCGCCCCAAATTCAGACCGTGGTAGGCAATCGTTAAGCCGTCGCCACGGGTGGGGGTCAACAAATTCTCGGCCGACACACGCAGGTCTTTGAATAAAATCCCCTGGTTGTAGGTGTGCTTCAGGGCATACAGGCCGTATTTGCGAAGCTGAAAATACTCGTTCTCTTGCTCGGGCAACTCGACCACCAGCACCGCCGGCCGATCGTCGATCAAGCACACCAGGCCAATCGTGCGCCCTGGCACCACGTTGGTGATGAACAGCTTTTCGCCGTTTACAATAAACTCGTTTCCCACACGCTGGGCCCGGGTGTGCAGCGCCGTCAGGTCCGATCCCGCTCCCGGCTCCGTCAGGGCAAAAGCGGAAAGGCGCTGGCCACTGGCAAGCTGTGGCAAAAATCGCCGCTTTTGTTCCGGCGTGCCGAAAGTGCGAACCGGATCGACCGCCCCAATGCAACCGTGTACCGAGGCCAACCCGGCCACCGTCGGGTCCAGCATCGCCATGCGTGTCAGAAATGTGGCGAACGATGCAAATGGCGCCCCGCTTCCCCCGTATTCTTTATCCACCAATAGACCCCAATATCCGGCGGCCGCCAAATCGGCCAACACGCGGTTGGTTATTTTTTTGTTTTCGTCCAAAAGCGTGTGGGCCGTCACATGCCCGCGAACTACATCCAGCGATTGCTGCATCACCCGGTCCACTTCCGGCGGCGTCACCGGCGTCTGGCTAACGAACAACTCGATCGGCAACTCGCGCTCCCAAACGGCCCGATGAATCGGGCTATTCACCGTCTGAAATCGTGCGGCAAACAGCGCCTCCACCTGATCGTCCGCCTTGTCCACCGCTCCCATGCGGCGGGCTTCCTCCTCGCTTTTGCCCCCCAACTTCATGGCGGTTTCGGCAAACGAGGCGCCCTCGTGGCCAGGCTGGCCGGCGGCGGGAGCGGACGTGGGGCGAACAGTCTCGGGCATTACAAAATTCCTGCAAAAATTGGGCGCGGCAAAAACAGGCAGAAAATCCGGTACTGAATTATAGGGCACCGCCGCGAATCCGAAACGGCAGAAATCGGCCACTGCTTCCGGCCAAGTTTTGTCCTGGATTTTTATTTTGGTGACAAAACTGGAACATTTTGTCACGGCTGCGACCAAGTCCGCACTGCGAAAGCGTCGGCCGGCTATGCAAAATCGCCGACGGTCACTGCGAAACCGCAGCCGTCCTCCGCGCGGCAGGTGACAAAAGCAATCGAGTTTACGTCCGGCAGCAATCATTTTTGGTGAATGGTGGGTGATTTAATCGGACCACGATGATCCCGCTGTGGCCGTGCGGAACATTTCAACCCGGACGAACAACATCCGCCGCGCGGCCCCAGCATCAGGTTGCAAAAAAGTAAACGCATAAGAATTCAAAATCTAAACAGTCTAAGCAGTATATGTACACATGAACACTACTGCGTACAGCCTAGCAGAACCAGTGGCCCAATTTCAAGAGTGTCGATGAAAACAATTCACGCGCAGAGGCGCAGAGAAAGCAGGCAGAGATTTTTATAAGGTGGCCGCAATGAAAAACGGGTTGTCACTTCCAATCACCAGTTGACGGCTAGCATTTGGCAATGGCCTAATTTGCTACTTGTCCCGTCCCCCCATCGTGAGATAATGAGCGGGGACAAAAGGAGAGTGCAATCATGCTTTTCAGAACGCTGCGTATTTTCATTTTCGCCTGTGGGGTCACGCTGGTTTATCTGTCTGCTTTAGGGCAACCTCTTCAATGCGTCGGCCACACACGATTCGTAACCTCGGTTTCGCTTTCCCCTGACGGGAAGTTAGTTGTATCTGGCAGCGACGATGGCACTGCACGAATCTGGGATGCTTTGAACGGAAAGGAACTCAGGCGCCTTGCAATCTACAATACAGGCGACAAGTTAGGAGGCCCAGTTACCGTTTTGTTTTCACCGGAAGGTAATTTAATTGCTGCCACGGCACGTCTAAAACCTGTTACTTTCTGGAATCCAATCACAGGCGAGCAGCAACAAGAAGCCTGCCCTGCCGATGGCGTGAATGGTTTAGCGTTTTCTTCTGATGGTTTAGATCTTGCAATCGCAGAGCAATCACAGATTACTGTGTGGAATTTGCAAAGACGCAAACAGTTGCAAGTTTTCCCTGTTGATAAACGAGATATTGCTAGGTCCTTAACGGTGGCAATCTCACCCGATGGAACGATGCTCGCAGGCGGCCTTCAAGGAATTGCTGAATGGCCGTACTCCAAAATTCCAAGGGTTCATGTCTGGCAGCTCCCAAGTGGCACTGAGCTATTTACGGCGTGGCCTTATCTGGGCCCTGCACGAAGCTTAGCCTTTTCGCCTGATAATAAACTCCTCGCTATTGGAGGTGAGAATGCAGGAATGTTTGAAATTTGGGACGTGAAAGCTCAAAAAATGGTGCAACAAATTCAGGCTGACAAAAAAGCTGTTTTTTGCGTTGCGTTCAATCCCGACGGAAAAACCATCGCAACCGGTGGTACGGAACCGTCCATTAAATTGTGGGACGTGAGCGGGCAACTCCATGGGTTGCTCGAAGGTCATGGCGACCAAGTTAATTACTTGTCGTACTCCAAGGACGGTAAGAAGTTGGCCTCAGCGGGAAGAGATAAACTTGTTTTGATTTGGAGGCCAGAGTCTGACGCCGTTAAGCCGAATAAAAAGGAGTAAACGATGAAACGCTGTCGATCACTTATTGTGGTGCTTTGTTTTCTTATTCCTCACTCGTTAGCAGATGCCAGTCAGGATACTATAGGCCCGCATGGCATAAACTCACAGGGCCTTTTGGATTTTAATGGGCAGCCGCTTACCGGAGATGGCATTTCGATTGGTGAGGTGGAAGTTCAGCGACCAGGTAAACCAAACTATGATTCGGACTCGAATTCAAATTTCAATGTAAAAGTAGCCGCCGTATTTGCGATTGAAAACGTTGCTCCACCTGATACAGATGTTTTTTTTCATGCCGAATGGGTGGCAAGTGTAATGGTTTCACAAGACCCCGTGACAACAGGGGTGGCAACGCAGGCCTCACTTTTTGCCTCCGCTTACGAGAACACTAATAACAATAGCACAAGTGACGCCGACATACTTCTATCGATTCAAAAGGTTGCTTCACAGACCGGAATGCGGGCCGTCAACCATAGCTGGGGTCAGTTTGCGAGGCCCGGTGCAATCATTGATGGGAATTCGCAAATATCGCTTGGCTATGATTGGATTGCCAGTAATTATGACGTGTTGCAGGTTTCAGGAGGGGACGAAGGAAAAGGGATTCCGATACCAGATGACTCCTTTAACGGAATCGATGTTGGAGCTTCGACGATCTTGTTGAATGGCAACGGATTGGTTTACCGGAAGGTTGCCAACTTAAATACCTACGACCAAGAACCTATCGGAGGCCGCACTGTCATCGACCTAATCGCGCCTGGTGACGGTATCCAGTTAACAGATTTTAACGGAAGTATGACAATCCCTGTTCGGAGCGGAACCAGCTACGCTGCACCAATGGTCACTGCGACGGCGGCTCTTTTGGATCAGTACGGCCAGCAACGATTAAATAAAGTAGCGCCAAATTGGAGCAGTGATTATTCGCACCACCAGGTAATGAAGGCTGTATTGATGAACTCTGCGGACAAGATACAGGATAACGTCGGATATACACATGCTGGACTATTACCAATTCCAGCAAATGGTCTGCTCGGCATGGATCGAACTGTCGTGATGCAGGACGGCACTTCGACGTGGTTTGATTCACCGGCATACGATGATGACGTTAACACTGGCTTGGGGCTTGTAGCACTCGACCAGCAAATGGGAACAGGCGAGTTAGACGCTAAAAGAGCACTCAAGCAATTCGCAGCCGGAGAATATCATTCTTTTCAAGTATCGAACACATATACGGAGGTTCCGGTGATTGGTTGGGATTATGGACGAAGTGATGCCCGAGGATCTAATTTTCCGTCGATTTACCGATTGAATCAGCAGTTGCCTGCCGGAAGTTTTATTTCAATCACGTTGACATTTGATCGCACGGTTACAAAGGCTGGGGCTGATGGAGTCTACAATCGAGGCGATATATTCGAACCATCATCGAATCCATTCGGTAATCCAGGATATGATCAATATACCGATCTGGATTTGTATCTGCTGCCAAAGAACTCTGCCAATATCAATCAAGCCATTGCTGAATCAATCAGTGACACGGGCACGGTCGATCATATCTTTTTTCAAATTCCTACGACCGGCGAGTATGAATTTTGGGTGGACCCGTTTAATACCACCACTGGTGCGGAAAACTATGCCGTCGCTTGGTGGGCCGACGGAGTTGGAGCATTGACTTCCGGCGCTGGCGACATTAACCAAGACGGGCACGTGGATTCGGCGGATATCGTCGCAATGGAGAAGGCGTTAACCAACGAGACTGGGTACGCAAGTTCAATCGGTATTGCTACCGACTACCTATCGCTTCTGGGCGATGTGAACGGCGACGGCAAATTCAACAATCTCGATATTCAAGCCTTGATTAACTTCCTCTTGGCAGGCAATGGTTCGACGAATGCAGTGCCTGAGCCAACATCGCTCATGCTATTGGCTATCGGCGCACTGGCGTTACTCCGGAAACGACTTGGCGGCTCTTCGTGCCTCGGACTCAAGTGGAAATTGATCGGCTAAAGCTTGTAAGCCTGGAAGAAAGTGCGAATACGGGTGGTGGACGGTTTACCGAGCATTGAGAAGGTTGCGAACAGGCCAATCAGAAAACACAGGCAAGCTGTTGCGAGCCATCCGTGCTGAACATATAGCAGTGTCCACAAGAAGTACGCGGCTAGCGCACCGCAAATCAATCTAAAGAGCGTGTTATTCATTCACGCATTGTAACCTCTGCGTAGCCGGACTGGGTGGCACCGGCTTGGCCAGTGTTTTGTCGTGCAGGCAGGCAACACTGGCAGAGCCAGTGGCACTCGAACACTGGCAGACCAGTGGAATTCGTGCGGAGCCAGTGGCACCCGCGCGCTAATTCGGGTTCGTGAACTTCAAATAAATATGGATGATAAAGATTGTCCCCAACTGTTGTTGACCGCCGTCATATTTGGCTGCGATGCAATTTGTTGCATTGTTACCAACTCTACCTGCTCTGCCGCCTGAGCTTGTGAGTCATCAACGAATGCAGAGGAATACAACAGTGCATTCTGTGCAACGCCAGGAATTAACGGGTCTTGGGAAATCATAATGCCCGCAACTTCTTCTGCATGTTCATCGTCCTCAGGTGGAGTTGCATTTGCCGTAGGCGGACCCGTTTGGACGAAAACTGCTGTAGGCTTGATACTCGACGACGCATTGGAATCAAAATTTGGAACTGCTGGCCGTGCCACTTCAACTTGGCCAATTTTTATACCGCTGCCGGTCAGTGGTTGATTGGTATTGAAGCCGGTTAGCCCGGTCGAACTGATTCCATCTGGACCGTTTGTATCGACACTCGCAAATGTCCATTGTGCGGTGAGTAGAATTCCGGCAACCAAAGAAATTCTTATGCCACGATAACTCATGGTTTACTCCTTTTTCTTCGTATCGTTCGCCACGGTGAAAGAGAAAGACTTGCACACGATCCGCTTTTCCCAATCTCTGAGTTTTTGCTCCAAATGCTGTGTCGGCTCAATTTCGACAGAATAAACACCACCTGACAGCTTACCGACAGGAATCAAAGCAAAATGCACGGTGGTATCTTTGGTATCGTGTGGAACAAATTGATATTGAATATGAAACGTGTTTTGCTGTTGTGTAACTTCCGTAATGTGAATGTAATAATTAAATTCACGAGAGAAGAACACAATGGATACATCTTGACCCACAAGTATTTTTTGTGGCTTTTTGTGTTCTACTATCACGTCACAAGCGGCATTTAGTGCGGTCTTGCCCGTTCCCTCTACTGCGAAACCATCCGAAGCAACTTGGTCATAAGGCTGTTTTTCCAAACTGATAATGATTTGTGTTATCTTTGATGATTTATACGCCTGTTGATATTGTTCGAGCGGCAATTTTTTTGCATCGCTGCCATAGGCTTCCGGCTCCAAATCACGAACGTCGATTGTGCCCGGCATATTCGACGCCCAAATATCTTTGAGCGGGATGGTCACCGTACTCGACTGATTTGGCGGATCACCAAATGCCGCTAAAGATATGCACGCAAGAAACGCAATGCACAGCGTTCTGAAACACATAAATGCACCCTCCACTTGTCCCCCCCCGCATTGTCCCACTCTGCGGAACGGGTGTAAGGGCCAAAGTGGGCCACTCGGTACTTCCCTTCAGCGAACAATTGCGAGGGGTGATCTCGAAGATCGCTTCTCCATGGAGGCGTTTCTACGTGCCAAGATTGTCGCATGGGGTGCCCGGCCAGCAGTTGCACCCGTGCGCTATGCCACGGGCACCCAAAGCAATGCCAAGGGGACCCAAACTCTCCTGATGTTCAAAGTGGCCAAAACTCTCATTGGCGGCATGAAACATGCACCCGTGACTGGCGGGGCGAACTCTAAACATCAGCCGAAGACGAGGTTTTACCATGAGAATGCAAGCACAAAAGATGCAAGATCGAAAGCCTAAATCGCAAGACCATCACGGCAAAGAAAAACGGCCAGACGATGATGCCCGCAAACGGGGACGTAAATTGCACATCAGCCAACAGGAAACGTCGCAGCTGCGGGCCCAAGGAGGGAGCGGGCACAGTTAGGGTCCACGTCGAATGACGAAATCCGAATGACGGATGAAGTTAGGTGTGCGCAGTTGATGAGGTGAGGAGGTGATGGGGTGAGCGGCCGCTAAGGCTGTGCTTCCCAACATTCGCGCCAGCGTGAATTGAAACATGCGCGCACTAAAAAGTCTTTCTGTGCTAGGCCGCATGGGCCGTCGGCATTATAGTGCTGGCACTTCAGTAATTGATTGTTTGAAACCGCCAGTGGCCGTCGGGGGTATTTTGGCTAGAGGATGTGGGGAACGGTACGGTGGGAGCCGGTCAATCATTTTGAATGTGAGGAAACAGGCGAATGCGTATTTCCAGACATGTTTTTGGTGCGGCACTGGCGGCGTGGGCCGTGGCAATTCTGTTAGTCCGCAGCGCGGCGGCCGAAGATGCGTTTTTTGATATTCCGCTGGCGGATTTGAAAATTACGTCGGGGGAATTGCCCAAGCCGAATAGAAAGTTTCATTTTCAGGCGGGCTGGAATGCCATGGTTCCTGACGTCACGCTCGACGGCGAAGGGGAGGCATACCTGGATGTGCCTGACCAATCGTTTTGGAACTTTCAAACTTTGCAAAACGATTTTTCGCAAGGCCATTTGTTCATTCGTGCGCCGGAGAAGCGCGACGTTGCCGGCCGCATGGGTTTGCCCACGGACGACATGAGCGGAATGAATTTGGTGAAGTTTGACGTGCCGGCCACGGCAGCAAAAAAATTAGCTGAAGAAGGATTTTACCTCGCTAAAGCACATCACTATGTGGAACTGGGGCAACAGCGATTTCCGGGAGGCGCATGGTTTCGCCATCAAGTTCAGACTGCCGATCAAAAGTTGGAGGAACTCGATCCGCAGCGGCATGGCAACGGCACGGCCATTCCCAGCGGTTGGGTAGTGCCGCCTGATCCGACCGATGCTTACGATTTGTTTTCCGGCGGCCAGGCAATCAGCGAGAACCTGCAATTAGATCGGCAGTTGCAAAGCTCGCCCGACGTGGGAGATCGGTCGATCGACATCGGCACGCTGACGGGCATTACGGTCGACAAAATCGATTGGAAGCCGCTGCTGAAAGATGCCAGTCCGAAACTCGACCCGCTGGCGAAGTTGATTCCGGCCGATCAGCACGTGCTATTTTTCCCGTCGTTTGCCGCGGCGACGAAGTTTGCTGATGAGTCGTCAGCCGACGATACGCTCTTGTGGAAAATGGCCCGGCCGCACAGCGAAGATGCCGGCATTCGGCAGCGCTACGAGCAGCAGTTGGGATTATCGCTGAGCGACGTGGGCCGCATGGTTGGTCAAGCGACGGTTAAGAGCGTGGCGCTGACGGGGTCCGATCCGTATTTTCCCACCGGCACCGACGTGGCAGTTCTGTTGGAAACCGATCATCCCGATGCGCTGGCCACCGCATTGGCAGTGCAAATTGGCTCGTATGCTGGCCAGCACGCAGGGGTTCTACCGGAAAGTGGCGAAATGAGCGGAGTAAATTACAAATTCTTTCGCTCGCCGGACCGCGCGATTTGCTCGTACATTGCGGCCTTGAACGGAGCCGTGGTAGTGACGAACTCGCCGAAGCAGTTGGAGCGGCTGGCACAGGTTGGACAAAAATCGGAATCAATTTCCTCGCTCGACGAGTACAAATTTTTCCGCACGCGCTACCCACTGGGGGACAAAGACGAGACCGCGTTTTTGTTCATCAGCGATCCAACGATTCGCCGCTGGTGCAGTCCGCAATGGCGCATTGCTTCGGCCCGGCGAATTTATGTGGCCTCGTTATTGGCCGAATTGACCGCCACACACGCAGCGGAATTGGAAAGCCAAAACGCGCAGCCCAGCAAAATCCATCCAGACTTTGCCCCGGCGGATGTGGGCGATTTGACGCTGAGCGGTGCCGGGATCAACTCTTCCATATATGGCACGCTGGCCTGGATGACGCCGATTGTGGAAATGCCGGTCGATAAAATCAGCCGCAGCGAAGCCGACGGCTACAACCAATGGCGCCAAGGCTACGAAAACAATTGGCGGTGGAAATTCGATCCGATTGCCCTGCGCATCGGCGTGGCCGACAGCAAGCTGTCCGGCGATTTAACGGTGATGCCGCTCGTGTTTGGCAGCGAATATCGCGATTTTGTCAACATTTCGCGCGGGACGAAAATTCAACCTGACGCCGGCGATCGGCATGCCGATTTGGCCCATTTGATTGTGGCCTTGAACACGAAATCGGAGCAGATGCGCGGCTGGAGCAACATGGCCTCGGCACTTTCGCCGCAAGCGCACATCGATTTGCTGGGCTGGCTGGGCTCGTCGGTTGCAATGTACGTGGATGACAGCCCGGTCTGGAAAAAACTCCACGACATGCAGCCGGAGGAGCGGCAAAATTTTTTCGACGATGGTGGTTGGTCGCAGTTGCCCATTGCCTTGCAAGCCGAAGTTTCCAGCCCGCTCAAGCTGGCTGGATTTTTGACGGGGGTGCGAGCCGTGATAGAGCAAACGGCGCCGGGAATGACGCAGTGGGAATCGCTGACGTACAAAGATCAACCCTATGTGCGCGTAAAAGCCACGGAGCGGGGACGCCACAGCCTGGGTGAAGCGGCTAATGTTGCACTGTATTATGCGCCGACCGGCGACAGCTTGATTGTGAGTTTGAACGAAGAGGTGCTCAAGCAGGCGCTGGATCGCCAAGCGGCGCGCGAGGCGGCCGGGACCAAAAGCAGCAATGACAAAGGCGGCGGCACGAAAGCAGTAGATGCTAAAACGCCGGATGCTAAAGCGGCAGATCCAAGCCTGGCCGATTTACCATGGCTGGGCGAAAACGTTTGCTTTCACGTAGACCGAAAGATGTTTGAAGTTTTGAATAACTCCGGCGTGGGCGTGTTGCTCGACTTCGATTCCTTGACCGACTCGGCCCTGCAAATGCGGGCCTGGGGCAACATTCCCATTTTGAACGAATGGAAGCGGCTGTTCCCTAGCGAAGACCCGGTGAAAGTTCACCAGCGGCTGTGGCACACGCAGCTGATTTGCCCCGGCGGCGGACAATACGTGTGGAACGACGAGTGGAAAACCATGGAATCGACGGTGTATGGGCATCCCGGGCAATCCAAGCAGAGGCCCAGCATGAGCGCCGCGTTGGCCCAATTTCAAAGCGCGAACTTCGGCCTGACGTTTGAGGAGCACGGCCTGCGCGGGCGGTTGGAATTGAACCGCAGCCCCAACCATTCGAAGTGATGCTTACCGCCGGCGCTTTGTCCAGATGAATCCCAATGCGCCCAGGGTGAGCAGGGCCACGCTGCTTGGCTCGGGCACCGCCGCGGTGCTGCCGTTGCCGGCAATTAAATAGTTCAGCAGCGACTGCAAGTCCATGTTGTTATCCGCGCCGTCGCCGTTGATATCGAGCGCAAACTGGACATCGCTGGCCGTGAAAGTTCCCGTTGGCGAGGCAGTGATGCCGCCGGAGCCGCTCATGCGATTTTGCTGATAGGTGGCAACATCGGTCAGGGCTTGTGCCAATGCCATGACGTCGGAAACATCGACGTGGCCATCGCCATTCACGTCGCCGACGAGGGGCGTAACTTCGCCAATTGCCCGGGCTGCTCCGGCAGTCGTCGCAGTAATCAGCGAAGCGCCCACGGGAAAATCGGAAAACTGGATGTCGCCTAGCTGTGTTGAACTGAGTCCGCCGGCGCCGAAGGATAGGTGATCGGCGCCAAAGTTCCAGTTCCGCACCGTCAAGGCGCCAGACCAGGCTGTGGTGTGCGAATCTGCAAACGTGACATTGTTTGCCTGCAGGGTATTGCCCAAATCGAGAATGGAGTTCCCGCCCAACACCAGCGTGGTAAAGCTCTGATTTCGACTGCCGGTCGCCAGGATTCCACCGTTCAGCACAATTTGCGAAGAGCTGCTAATGGCATTGGCAACTCCCAACGAAAGCGTGCCGAGGTTGACGGTGGTGGGGCCGGTGTAGCTGTTGCTGTGGTTAAGAATCCAGGTTCCGGCATCGCTTTTGGCAATGGCCACGGTCACGGTGGCGTTGCCGTTGGCAATTGCGCCGTTAATTGAGCCCGTGCCGGCGCCTTGCAGCGTGAAAGTGCGGGTGGAAGTAGTGGAGCTCGCTTCCAGCGCGACCCCCGCGGTAGTTGCCCCGGCGGCTGCCCCGCTCAGCGTTAAGTTGCTGCCCGAGTCGACCTGAATTTGATACGTGCTGCCGCCGGCGCCGGCACTGATAGTGCCGCTGAAGACATTATTGCCACTGAGGCTTTCGATGCCGACGGAATTGGTGTTCCGGCCACGAAAGTCGATGTTGTTGGCCAGCGTGTGGCTGCCGGCGACTTCGAGCCTGGCAGTGGTTCCGTTGCCGGCGGTGCCGATGATTACTGTGCCCGTGCTCAGTGCGGTATTGGAAGTTGCTTCCAGAATAGCGCCTTCCTGGTTGCTGCCGACGACCGTGCCCCCCGTGTAGGAATTATTTCCGCTCACGATGACCGTGCCGGGGGCATTCGTGCCGTTGGTGGTTCCCACGATCAGGCTGCCCGGGCCGGCGATGGTGCCGCCTAAGCTGAGCGTTTGGGCGCCGGTCATGAAATTACTAAAGAAGACATTGTTGTTCAGATCGAGGGGCGCGTTGATGGTTTGGTTGGCCGTGCTAGCGGCCGTGGCTTGAACAACAGCGTTGCCGGTGGAAGCCAATTGAATTTGGTTGGTCGAACCTGCGGAGCCCACGGTGTAGGCCGTCGTGCCGGCATTTGTGCCGGTGGTAAGGCCATCGAAGGTAATGCCGCCGAACAATTGCCAAGAGTTGTTCATCGTAATGAAGGCGGAAGAAGCAGTGCCCACCCGGCCGAAAGTGGCCACCTCATTGCCGTAGTTGGGCACACCGCCAGTCCAGTTGCCGGACGTGCCGAAATTACCATTACCGCTTACATTCCAGCTTGTCGGCGCATCGCTGTTAGGATTGGTTTGCCACACGCGGACCCAATCGATGTTCATTTGATCGGTGTGTCCGATGGCCCATTGTGTCGTACTTGGCGTGCCCGGCCAGCCGCCGACGGCATAATCGAGAAGCATGTACATGTTGGCCATCTGCGCGACCGTCGAGCCAGTGTACGAGCTAACCTGGTGGCCGTCGAAGTAAAAGGCCACGCTGGCGCCAGCATTCCATTGCATGCCGAAGGTGTGCCAGGTGCCTTCCAAGTTTCCGGCGCCGGGATTTACCGCGCCGGCCCCGGCTGAGTCGCCGCCGCTGGAGTTGGTGTAGTGGTAGTTGGTGTTGTACTGGCTGCTCGAAAGTCCGGTGGTGCCGCCATTGGTGGTGTCGGGGTACTCCATGATGTCGGCTTCGGGAGGCCAACCGGTGTACAATCCCCAAAACGCGGGCCAGGAACCGACGGTGCTGGGCAACTGAATACGAGCTTCGAAATAACCGCCGGAGAAATTGTATTTTTGATACGTGGTGATGTCGCCGGAGGTAAACGCGGTCGAACTCGTGCGCTGCGCGGTGATCGTGGCCATTCCATTAGCCACTTTGACTTGGCTGGAGTTGGCGGTGGCGGCGCTGGCAGGCATGGCCCAATTGTCACTGGAACTGGAGTTCAGCCACTTGGAAGTATCAAGAGTGGTGCCGTTAAAATTGTCGGCGAACACCAGCCGCTCATTCGTGCCTGACGGCGGATCGGCCCACGCTTGCGCGACAATCGATGCGCAACCAATTGCCGCCAGCAGCACAGTCGCAAGTGGTAAGATCGCCCGACGAAAAACCATGGCTTCGCCCGTTCCACGAGGGCGTAGAAAAGCATACCCTCGTAGATGCTTTTTTACGTCCCCTTAATATAGGCGAAAAGTCAAATCTTTGCACGTACACTGCTAAGAATTCGGCCGATTTTTGTTCAAACGCCGTCTTTTGTGCGTGGAGGTCGAGCCCCGCGGATCGTTTGGCAGCCACCAGCCGTATGCCGTCCACATAATATGGTGGGCGATGACGATTGGTTTTTGGGAAGGGGGCATAAACGCTAAGCCGCAAGCCGTGCCGAAAAGCCGCAAGGGGGCAAGCTAAGCCGCAAGGGGTGCCGAAAAGCGGCATGCGGCGAAGGGAAGTTTTATTACTTTTTATTACTTCGCCAGCGCGGCCTGGGCGGCGGCCAATCGGGCAATGGGCACCCGGAACGGCGAGCAACTGACGTAGTTCAGGCCAATTTTGTGGCAGAAGACGATGGATGAAGGATCGCCGCCGTGTTCGCCGCAAATGCCAATTTTCAAATCGGGCTTGGTGCGGCGCCCTTTTTCTACGCCAATTTGCATCAGTTGGCCCACGCCGGTGGTGTCGACCGAGGCGAAGGGGTTGGTCTTAATGATTTCGGACTGTTGATATGCCGGCAGGAAGGAACCGGAATCGTCGCGGCTCATACCGAGGCAGGTTTGCGTGAGATCGTTGGTGCCGAAGCTGAAAAACTCGGCGGTGTGCGCGATTTCGTCGGCCGTGAGCGCGCCGCGGGGAATTTCGATCATCGTGCCCACAGTGTATTTGAATTTCTTGCCGGTTTCCTGCATGACTTCTTTGGCCACACGATGGATGATTTCGACCTGTAAATCCAGCTCGCGCTTGAAGCCGACCAGCGGCACCATCACTTCCGGCTGCACTTTCAGTCCCTCGCCCACTACCGCGGCGGCAGCTTGGAAAATGGCGCGGGCTTGCATTTCGGTAATTTCCGGATACTTGATGCCCAAGCGACAACCGCGGAAGCCGAGCATGGGATTGAACTCGTGCAACTCGTGCACGCGCTTGTTGACGGTTTCCACCGAAATGCCCAGTTGGTGTGCGACTTCTTGCTGGCCCTTGGGGTTATCGTGCTGGGGCAAAAATTCGTGCAGCGGCGGATCGAGCAAGCGAATGCACGCCGGCCGGCCGTTCAAAGCCCGGAAAATGCCTTCGAAATCTCCCTGTTGCAGCGGCAGCAGTTTGTCGAGGGCTTGCTTGCGATCCTCGAGCGTTTCCGAAAGAATCATTTGCCGTACGGCAATGATGCGATCGCCTTCGAAGAACATGTGCTCGGTGCGGCACAGGCCGATGCCGTCGGCCCCGAAGGCGATGGCGTTTTCAACCTGGTCGGGCTGGTCGGCGTTGGTGCGCAGGCCGAGCTTGCGGTACTTGTCGGCCAGCTTCATCAGCGAGTTGTAATACTTGAAGACGGCGCTTTCGCTGGGGTCCAGCGTTTTGCTAATTAGCACTTGTTTGAGCTCGCTGTCGGCGGTTTTGAGAGAACCGTTAAACACTTCGCCGGTGCTGCCGTTGATGCTAATGGCATCTCCCTCGCGGAGCGTGACGCCTTTGCATTGGAGCGTGCCGGCATGGTAATCGATGCGAATGTCGCCGGCGCCGGCCACGCACACTTTTCCCATTTGGCGGGCGACCAGCGCGGCATGGCTGGAAACGCCGCCGCGGCAAGTGAGAATGCCTTCGCTGGCGATCATGCCGCGCAAATCTTCGGGGCTGGTTTCGATGCGGGCCAGCACCACTTTTTCGCCTTTGTGGGCCCACTCTTCGGCCTTGATGGCGCTGAACACCACTTTGCCGCTGGCGGCGCCGGGACCGGCGGCCAGGCCGGTGGCCATCAGACGGCCGTCGTTCTTGGCTTGTTCGTAATCTTGCCGATCGAAAATGGGCTGAAGCAATTGATTGAGGGCTTCCGGATCGCCGCTGCGAATGGCGTGCTCGGGATTCATCAATCGTTCCTGCACCATGTCGTGAGCTATTCGCACGTAGGCCAGCGCGGTGCGCTTGCCGTTGCGGGTTTGCAGCATGTACAGTTTTTTCTTTTCGATGGTGAATTCAAAATCCTGCACGTCGCCGAAATTCTTTTCCAGCGTTTTGCGAACTTTTTCCAGTTCTTTGAACGCCGAGCCGATGATTGGATCTTGCGACATTTCGGCCACAGGCTTGGGCGTGCGGACGCCGGCCACCACATCTTCGCCCTGGGCGTTGACCAAGTACTCGCCGTAAAACACGTTTTCGCCGGTGGCGGGATCGCGGGTGAAGGCGACGCCGGTGGCGCAATCGTCTCCCATGTTGCCGAACACCATGCTTTGCACGTTGACGGCGGTGCCCCATTCATCGGGAATTTTGTACTTCTGGCGATACAGAATTGCCCGTTCGTTCATCCAGGAGCCGAAGACTGCGCCAATGGCGCCTTGCAACTGCTCGAACGGCGTGGCGGGAAATTCCTTGCCGGTGCGCTCGCGGATAAGCGCCTTGAACCGGTTGACCAACTCCATGAGATCGGCTTCGCCCAAGTGCGTATCTTCCTGCACGCCGCGTTCGTGCTTCAGGCCATCCATGACTTCGTCGAACGGCTCGTGTTCGTGCTCGTGGCGTTTTTGCACGCCCATCACCACGTCGCCGTACATTTGCACAAAGCGGCGGTAGGAATCCCAAGCGAAGCGGCCGTTGCCGGTGGCCGATTTGAGCGCTTCGACCGTTTTATCGTTGAGGCCCAGGTTGAGGATGGTATCCATCATGCCGGGCATGGAATCGCGCGCGCCGGAGCGGACGGAAACCAGCAGCGGGTTTTTGGTGTCGCCGAATTTTTTGCCGGTTTCTTTTTCCAGCCACGTAACTGCGGTTTTCACGTCGTTCAATAAGGACGGCGGATACTTCTTGCCGTTCTTATAGTAAAACATGCAGACTTCGGTGGTGATGGTGAAACCCGGCGGAACGGGCAGGCCAATGCTGGTCATAGCGGCCAGGTTTGCGCCTTTGCCGCCCAACAGGGGCTTCATGGAGCCGTTGCCATCGGTGCGCGACTTGCTGAAATGGTAAATCATTTTGCCGACTTTGCCGCCGGCCGATTTTTTGCCCGCTTTGGCATGTGGCGCGCCATTTTTGGACGTTTTGCTGAGCTTGGCGGAAGACTTGGAGGCAGATTTTTTTCGGCGCTTGGTGACGGTCGCCATGATTGCTTAATCCTTGATTCTATTTTGGCGGGACGGAATTCGAGCGGGGTCGATACTTCGATTTTAACACGCGTTGCACTTCGCAGATGGCCGGGCCTTAGCGCGCCTGCTTGCAGGCAACAGGAAGTGCTCGAAAGTATTGCATAAACGAACTGGCGAGTGTATCAGCGGTGCGGGGAAGCGTCAAGGAATCGCGAGAAAACCGGCGGAAAAGGCGGGGTTGTTGCGATTATTCGTCATCTTTAGAATGCGAAATTCCGCGGCTTACCCCGCATCGTTCATTTGGTTTGTGTTTTCGGCGCGATGTTCGTTGTGAGCATGGCGCCTAATTTAAGGCAAGCGCTCCCCCTGGCGGGTCGCGGCTAAACTCATTGCTACTATTTTTTGTCAACGGCCCATTTTCAATATGCTTCGCCGAGCCACTTTTGCTGTTGAGCCGCCGCTGCCGCTGTTGGTGACCGGCATTTCCGGCGTGGCCGGGTACAATGTGCTGCCGTATTTGCAAGCGCGCTATCCGGGACAGGTGATCGGCATTCGGCAGCGCGATAACTGGCGGCTCGCTGGGTCGGGCATTGAAGAATGCAATGCTGAAGATCGGCCAACGCTGGAGCGGCTGTTTGAGCAGTATCAATTTTCGGCGGTGCTGAATTGCGCGGGAAATTGCGCGCTGAAAAGTTGTGAGCTCGATCCAGCCATGGCGTGGCGGATCAACGTTGACGGCGTGCGAAGCCTGCTGGAAATTTGCGTCCAGCGGCAAGTGCGGTTTGTGCATCTGTCGATCGATTTGGTCTTCTCCGGCGCCGGCTGCGGCGGGCATGTAGAAACCGATCGGACCGATCCGGTCACCGTGTACGGCAAAACCATGGTGGCGGCGGAAGAAATGATTTTGAAAGCGGCAGACAGCGGGCGGCAGGCGGCAGATGGCAGGCGGAAAGAAGAAGGTGGCGGGCAGAAGGCGGAAGGCAATTTGGCGAATGGTTTGGACAGCCAGCCGCCAGCCGCCAACAGCCAGCCGTTCTCCGCGTGCATTTTGCGCATTTCGCTGCCGATGGGCGTCAGCTTCAATGGCCATGCCGGGGCGATCGATTGGATTCAATCGCGCTTCAAAAAAGACCGGCCCGCCACACTGTACTTCGACGAAATTCGCACGCCGACCTATACCGATTGCTTGAACGAAATGTGCGAAGCAGTGCTGGCCAGTGAGTTGACCGGGCTGTACCACGCCGGCGCACCGCGGCGGCTGAGTTTGTACAACATTGCCCAAATCATCAACCGCGTGGGAGGGTATGATCCCAAATTGCTGATGGGCTGCCCACGCAAAATGGCCGGGCCCATTCCGCCGCGGGCCGGCAACGTTTCACTCAATTCGAACAAGCTGGCCGACGCGCTGGGTTATGATCCGCTGGACCCTTGGCCGCTGAAGGAAGAATTTGTGCCGACGCACGCCCAGTGGCATTTTGAACGCAGCAGCTTCAAGGGTTCAAAAGAACTGCTGGCGGAAGTGCTGTATAGAAATCCGGGGAAGGTGTAACATTTCTTTCAGAAACCGTTGAAGATGGTATAATTTTTACATGACGGATGCGCTAAAACAGGCGATTGAGCGATTGCAGCAGATGCCGGAAGAACGGCAAGACATGATTGCGCGCCTGATGCTCCATGAAATTGAAGAGGATGAGCGTTGGATGCGATCTACAGAATCGCATTCCGCGAAGCTCCAGGGATTTGTCAAGGACTTGTTGGAAGCTGATCGTCGTGGTGAATGTGAGCCGCTTAACCCCGAAAAACTGTGAACTCTCGCCTGCATCCGTCGTTTCGTCAGGCTTTCGCCAAGTTGCCTGCGGACATTCAGCGACGTGCCCAAGCAGCGTACCGACGATTTCAGGCTGATCCGGCTCATCCTGGACTGCAATTTAAGCGGCTTCATACAATTCTTCCGCTGTGGTCGGTGCGGATTACTGACTCCTATCGTGCGGTCGGTGTGCGAAAGGATGATTCGATGGTGTGGTTCTTCATTGGAACGCATGCGGAATACGAGCGCTTATTAGCGAGTTTATAGGTAGGCCATGGATGGTTTCATTCTGACCGTTAACGGTGGATCGTCGAGTGTGAAAGTGGCGCTATTTGACGCGGCAGGATTGCAACTTGCGCGCAAATCGAGCGGCTCGTTCAAGAGTCAGAATTCTCTTGATGCGGCGCAAGGCGTGTTGGATTGGATCAAGCAACAGCAACTCGGCGCTCAAGACATCGCGGCCATTGGCCACCGGATTGTGCATGGCGGGCCGAAGTATTTGGAGCATGCGCTGATCACGCCGGAAATGTTGGCGGAACTCAAGCGGGTTTCGCCCATTGATCCCGACCACTTGCCGGGAGAAATTGCGCTGATTGAAGCGCTGGGCAAGTCCTTTCCGCAAGTGTCGCAGGTGGCGTGCTTCGACACGGCGTTTCATCGCGACTTGCCTGCGGTGGCCAAGCGGTTGCCGATTCCGCGCAAATACGAAGCCGAGGGAGTGCATCGCTACGGATTTCATGGCCTGTCGTATTCATATTTAATGGACGAATTGGCGCGCCAGGCGGGAGCAACAGCCGCTCAAGGACGGATTATTTTGGCGCATCTTGGCGCCGGGGCGAGCATGGCCGCGGTTTACCAGGGAAAATGCATTGATACCACCATGAGCTTTACGCCCACGGCGGGTTTGGTCATGGCCACGCGCACGGGTGATTTGGATCCGGGACTCCTGGTGTACTTGATGCGACAAGAAAAAATGACTGCCGATCAAATTGACGACTTAGTGAACCGCAAATCGGGACTGCTGGGCATTTCCGAAAGCAGTTCCGATATGAAAGAATTGTTAGAGAAACGCTCGAAAGACACTCGGGCGGCCCTGGCGGTTGACATCTTTTGCTATCAGGCGCGAAAATGGATTGGCGCGCTGGCTGCCGCCCTGGGCGGATTGAACACGCTGGTGTTCAGCGGCGGCATCGGCGAGCATGCGGCGGATGTGCGGTCCCAAATTTGCAGCCACTTGGGCCACCTTGGTGTGAATTTAGATGCAGCCGGAAATGCCGCAGACGGCCCAGTGATCTCGGCCAATAACAGTCCAGCGACCGTGCGAGTAATTCCCACGGATGAGGAAATCGTGATTGCGCGCACTACGATTCAGATTGCTAATCTCAAATTTTGACGACTCTCTTGCCGCGCGAGAATCCTTCCAGGCTTTAAGGAGAACCAAGCCATGGCAACTTCCGCAACCGCCAAGCAGCCCAGTAAAGCGGAGATGAATACCGCCAACGCTCTCTCGGCCGACGAGCTGCGCAAAATGCACGCTTACTGGCGGGCGGCAAATTATCTTTCGGTCGGGCAAATTTATTTGCTCGACAATCCGCTGCTCAAGCAACCGTTGGAGCTGACGCACATTAAGCCGCGGTTGCTCGGGCATTGGGGCACCACGCCGGGTTTGAATTTTCTGTATGTGCATTTGAACCGCGTGATCAAGCGCGACAACTTGAACATGATTTACATCATTGGCCCGGGGCACGGCGGCCCGGCGGCGGTGGCCAATGCCTACTTGGAAGGCACTTACAGCGAGGTATATTCCGACATTGGACAGGATGAAGCGGGCCTCAAGCGTTTGTTCAAGCAATTTTCGTTTCCGGGCGGCATTCCCAGCCACGTAGCGCCGGAAACGCCGGGCTCGATTCACGAAGGAGGCGAGTTGGGTTACTCCTTGTCGCACGCTTATGGGGCGGCGTTCGATAACCCCGATTTAATCGTGGCCTGCATTGTCGGCGATGGCGAAGCGGAAACCGGCGCGCTAGCCACCGGCTGGCACGGCAACAAGTTTTTGAATCCGGCCAGCGATGGCGCCGTGCTGCCGATTTTGCACTTGAACGGCTACAAAATTGCCAATCCCACGGTGCTGGCGCGAATTCCTCAGGCGGAGTTGGAGCAACTGCTGCGCGGTTACGGCTACGAGCCGCACTTTGTGGTCGGACACGATCCGGAACCGGTGCATCAACTACTGGCCGCCACGCTCGACAAAGTGCTGGCCGATATCAAGCAAATTCAAACGGCCGCCCGGCAGAAGGGCGCCGCCGGCCGCCCACGCTGGCCGATGATTGTGCTACGCACACCCAAGGGCTGGACCGGGCCAAAGGAAGTCGACGGGCAAAAAACGGAAGATTATTGGCGCTCGCACCAAGTGCCGATGGCCAACATGGCCAAGCCGGGGCACGTGAAAATCCTGGAAGATTGGATGAAAAGCTATCGGCCGGAGGAATTGTTCGATTCCTCGGGCAAGCTGATCGCGGAATTGCTTGCCTTGCCGCCTCAAGACGACCGCCGGATGAGCGCCAATCCGCATGCCAACGGCGGATTATTGTTGCACGATTTGAAGCTGCCCGACTTTCGTGATTACGCCGTCGACGTGCCTTCGCCGGGCGCTACCGATGCCGAAGCCACTCGCGAGATGGGTAAGTTTTTGCGCGACGTGATGAAAAAGAATCTGGATCGACGCAACTTTCGCTTGTTCAGCCCGGACGAAAACAATTCCAACCGCTGGCAGGATGTGCTCGACGTGACCAATCGGGCGTGGGAGGCGGAAACGTATTCGTACGACGATCATTTAGCGCCCGACGGCCGGGTCATGGAGGTGCTTTCGGAGCATCAGTGCCAAGGCTGGTTGGAAGGATATTTGCTGACCGGCAGGCACGGATTTTTTTCGTGTTATGAAGCCTTCATTCACATCATTGATTCGATGTTTAACCAGCATGCCAAATGGCTGAAAGTAACGCGCGAAATTCCGTGGCGGCGGCCCATTGCCTCGCTCAATTATTTGCTCAGTTCCCACGTTTGGCGGCAAGATCACAACGGGTTTTCGCACCAGGACCCGGGCTTTATCGACCACGTGGTGAACAAAAAGGCCGAGATTATTCGCGTATATTTGCCGCCAGACGCCAATTGCCTGCTCAGTGTGACCGATCATTGCCTGCGCAGCCGCAACTATGTGAATCTGGTCGTGGCGGGCAAACAGCCGGCCCCGGTGTGGCTGACAATGGAGGAGGCGGTGAAGCATTGCACAGCGGGCATCAGCATTTGGGAATGGGCCTCCAGCGACAATGGTGTGGAGCCCGACGTGGTGATGGCCTGCTGCGGCGACGTGCCGACCTTGGAAACGCTGGCGGCCGTGGAAATGCTGCGCCAGCATTTGCCGGAGCTGAAAGTGCGCGTGATTAACGTGGTCGATTTGATGCGGCTGCAATCGGATCGCGAGCATCCGCACGGCCTGACCGATCCGGAATTTGACGTGTTGTTCACCAAGAACAAGCCAGTCATCTTTGCGTTTCACGGTTATCCGTGGCTGATTCACCGTTTGACGTACAAGCGCACCAATCACGATAACTTCCACGTGCGCGGCTACAAGGAAGAGGGAACCACCACCACGCCCTTCGACATGTGCGTGCGGAACGATTTGGACCGGCTGCACTTGGTGGAAGACGTGATCGATCGTTTGCCACAATTAGGCGCAAAAGCGGCCTACGCCAAGCAAGCGATCCGCGACAAGCTGTTGGATCACCAGGAATACATCCGCCGCGTGGGTGACGATATGCCCGAAATTCGCGATTGGCGCTGGGGTGGAAAATCATCGTCGCGGCCAGCCGGATCGAGCGATGGCGAAGAAGCCAAGCCGGGGCACTCTGCCACCGGAGGCGATAATGTTTAGGCTCGAGGCTTTACTTGATTTCGTGTAACGCTGTAGCGGATAATTATGGTAGATTAGTTGGTCGACCACGGACTTTGCACGCATTGACATGATTTTTGTGCTACCAGGCTACCGCCGAGACACTCCTGCTGGAGCAAATTAGTACCTACGAGGATATTTGCTATGAGCATCACGGTTGAATTGTCGGGCCAAGAGCTAGCGATGATCCGAGAACTCACCCGAATCGGCAACGACGCCGAGGCGGTGGTTAAGGCAGCGCGCGAATTTGTGCGGATCAGCCAATTGCGCGAATTGAAGGCAGCCAGCGGCAAGGTTGAGTTTGATGATGCGTCCGAGCAGCTTGAAGCACGTGAACTCACAGAACAGCAATATCCAAGCCACGGTCAGTGAGGACCCATGGACGACTGGGTGCTGGTCGACACGTGCATTTGGGCATCGTTTTTCAATAAGCCCAGTTCACGAGAAAAAAAGGCTGTAGACGAATTGATTGATACGGATCGCATTGCTTTGGTGGGTCCGATTCTCAGCGAAGTGTTAATTGGATTTCGTCGTGAAGAAGATGCGCAATGGGTATCGTCCAAGTTACGGATGGCGCACTTTGTGGAACTGAACTGAGACGATTGGCAAGCGGCGGCCTCGCTGGGGCGGCGTCTTGCAGCCGGCGAAAATAAGCTGCCACTTACCGACCTGCTGGTGGCGGCGGTTGCTCAACGCCTGAAGGCAGCAGTTTATACGACGGATCCGCATTTTGACGTCGTGTCCGACTTGAAACGCTATCGGCCGGGTTGAGCATTCGCTCTTGCTCGGCGGCGGGCATTTTGCTAGCAACCGCACGATGCGCGAAAAACCGTCGGCGGCACTTACCGATTTGCTAGCACGGTTGCACTTGGCCACGCCGGAACAAGTGCAGGCGATGCACGGGCGCGCGCGGCACTTGGCGCGTGATCTGCCGCTGTTCGATTCGGTGTGGATCGACGCCCTGGCTCAGGCGCGGCTGCTCACGCCGTATCAGTCGGCGGAAATCAACGCCGGCCGGGGAGAACAGTTGCTCGTCGGGCCGTATGTGCTGCAGCGCCGAATTCAGCGGCTGGACGGCGCCGAATGCTTTTTGGCCGCCAGTACCACCGGCGATGAAAGCGCAAAGAAAAATTCGCGCCCGCATGTTCAGTTGTTCGTCATTCGGGGGTTGGAAGCGGCGCAGGCTGCTCAAGCCGCTGCCAAGCTGCAAACGGTCATAAAGCAATTGGCGGAAATTCCAGTGCCCGGCGTGACGCTGCTGAAATCAGCTGGCCATGCCGCAGGAACCTTGTGGGCCCAGTACGATTTGTTGACCGGATTTGCAGTTGACCAGTGGCTCTCGTGGCATGGCCGATTGACGCCGGTCGCGGCCTTGGAAATTGCCCGGCAGATGACGGCGGCCTTGGCAGCGCTGCAGCGCGCAGGCATTACTCACGGAGATATTTCGGCAGCGACGCTACGGCTGACCAACTCGGGCCAGGCTCAACTTGCTTATTGCGGAGCGCGCGGCGCCGCCGGCGCGAAAGAACCATCGATTGCCGAAGATCTGTACGCCGCCGGCTGCCTGTGGTGGCAGTTGTTAGCTGGGCGGCCGCCGCGGGCTGGCGGTTCAGGCAGTTCCAAGATTACGAATATCCGGCAAATTGCGCCCGAAGTCAGCGACGCACTTGCCATGGCCATTGAACGCTGCACGCAGACCGATGCAGCGGCACGGCCGCACTCCTTTGCGGATTTAGAAACGCTGCTGGGCGCACCGACTGCCGTCGGTCGCCGTCAACTGGCCGCGGAAATTGCCGACAGTGGCATTCATGCTGATCAAACGCCATGGCTGCGGCAGGCCCAAACCGCCGTCAAAAAAAGTGCCCAGCCATTGCTGGCGGCGGCGGGCTGCGCGCTGTTATTGGTTGCGGCCACTTGGCCGCTGTGGCGAGCACGGCCGGCGGCAAACGAGCCCTCCAGGCGGCAAACTCCGGTGGCGGCGCAAGAGGCGCATCGCACGCCAGAGCTGCGTCAAAAAATTGCGAATGAAGCAGCCCATCGCGCACAAGCAGCGGACGATTCCAGGCCGCATCAAGCAGTTCGTCCGGTAAATTATGAAACGGTCGACAATGCTTCCGTCGCTGCTGTCAATCGCGAAAAGCCGCCGGCAGATGCGCTTTCCAGGCCTATTGTGGAACTGAAAAGCACCACGGAAACTTCGGCCACCGCGTTCCGTTTGCCGCCCGGCGCCATTGTGCGCGGCAAGGATGGAGGCCGGCCCTGCATTGCGACGCCCCCCAATGGATTTTTGCTCACGGCCGATCATGTGCGGTTTGAAAATGTCGACTTTGTGTGGCGCCAGCGGCCGGAAGAAATTACTTCGCCCGACCGGCATGCGCTCATCGATTTGCAAGCGGCGCATGTCGAGTTCGCAGGTTGTACGTTTCAAGCGCAAATGGTGGGATCGTTTGAGCTGCCCGCCGCCATTCGCATTAGCGACAAGCTGGGACGCAGCACGGCACTGCCGCCGGCAATACGATTGCAACTGCGAGATTGCGTGCTCTGCGGAGTGGCTTGCGGCGTCGATTGCCAAACGCGCGGGCCGGCATCCATCGAGATGCACAACACGCTGTACTTGGGAAAGGGAGCGCTGGTGCGCTTTCTCCATGCGCCGGCTGCGGAGGTTTCCTCAGCCATTACGCTGGAACATGTGACGGTGCGAGGAGCCGTAGCGGTGGTTGTGCTTCACGCAGAGCATCCCCTGGAGGCCAGCGGAACCGTGGCGCTAAACACCACGGCGTGCGTTCTGGCTCCGAACGAATCGGGCGCGCTCGTCATTTTTGACGGGCCGGCTTGGCCGAAATCTGCCGGCGGAACGCTGGCCACGCTCGATTGGTCCGGTCAGGATTCGCTTGTGGCCCAATCAATTCCGACGGTGTTATGGCAGCACAACGGCGCCGGCGAAGCATTGCCGGAGGAAGCATTGCCGGTGGAAGGTCTGGTGGCCAGCCCGTTCGAGTTTGTTGGTCCAGCGACCTCTGACCCAGCCGATTCGCGTTTGCGGCGTTGGCTAGCGCCCGGCCGAACCGAACTTCCGCCGGGAATTGGCGACGATTTGCCCCAGTTGAAATAGCAGCGGCCCGACGAATCTCGCCGGGCCGCTGGGGCTGTTCAATTTTTGCCTGCTGAGCAATGCCAGCGGGCGATGGACTATTCGCGGGGACGAATCGCGCCGGTTAGGCCGCTGTAATCGCCACGATCTTCCGGGTGCCACAGGGGCAGACCCATTTGAATGCGCTCCGCCATCTGGTCGATTTTAGCGCGCGAACCGGCGGGTGCATCGGTAGGAACAAAATCTTCCGTTCGCACCGGGGCAAAGTTTTCGTCGTGACCAAACTGTAAAATTGTTTCAAACACATTTCGATGCTTACGCATTGCAAATACCTCTGGTTACACAAATAAAAAAAATGTTGTGGCGGTTCGGCGCGAAACGCTCGGGCGATGCTGATGTAGCGATCGCCGGTGCCGACCGATTGTTTGCAAATTGAATGGAACCCAGCTTTACATAAGACATTATTCCCGTCGAAGCATCCGCTGGCTCAGTAAAATATGGCGCGCGGGGTTCCTCAAAGGCAGGACGGATGCAACCGACTTGTCACCATGCTCAAAACATCCCATTATTAAGATTGAAACACAAAAGTCAAGCTTTTGCACAATGTTTTTTGTACGCAAAAGGCCGGGAAATTCTCGCTATTTTTGCTAACCTAACGGTCAGATAACAACTTGCGGCGACGAAGAAAAAATGTCCTGGTTTCAGCGAAATATTTTGCTGCCGCCCAAGCCGCGCGGCTTTCATCTCATTACTCCGCAAATTCTGGAAGCGCTGCCGGAAATTGGCGAATTTCGGGTGGGTTTGCTGCACGTATATTTGCAGCACACCAGTGCCTCGCTGACGATCAACGAGAATGCCGATCCAGACGTGCCAGCGGATTTGGAAACTTCGTTGAACGCACTTGCGCCGGAAGATTTTCCGCATCGCCATACTGTGGAAGGGCCCGACGACATGCCAGCCCACGTGAAAGCGGCGCTATTGGGGAGTTCGGTAAGCGTTCCGGTGCAAAACGGAAAACTGTGCCTGGGAACGTGGCAAGGAATTTATTTGTGCGAGCATCGTAACCGCGGCGGACGACGGCAAATTGTCCTGACGCTGCATGGAGAAATGCGCGACGAATAACTGCCTCCAGCACGCGCATCGTAATCGCTGGGTTAGCGGCGAGACTTGGCAGCCAGTTCGGGGCGCGGGGCGCCGTGTCGGCTTAGCACCAACAAATCGTCGAGCCAGGCTTCCACCAGCGTGTGCTGGTTCGCGTTGCGGTCAACATGATTCAACGCTTCCAAAGACCGCTGAGCAGCATCGGCGCCCGATTCGAGATTCCATGTTGCCGATTGCACAGCACGTTGCACGTTTTTGGTGAGCTCGGCATCGCCCTCTGGCGGCAATCCAGCGAAAGCGTGCACGAGCTGCCGGAAGAACTCGGCCGCAAAGCCAATGGCCCAACGCAACCGGACTCTGCGGAGCGGCGCTTCTTTGCCGGCTTCGTCCACAAACTTCAACAGCGATTGCCCCAGGGCCGTGCTCGGAAACGGTGATTCCGCCAGGTTCTGGAGCAACGCAGCGCGGAAGGTCCACAGTTGCGGGTCAGATAATTCCGCGGCGCGCGACAGGCTGCCGCCACTAAACGCGGCCAGGTGGCGAGCCTGGTCGGCATCGGTCGCTACGCCCCGCTCCACAAGCAACCTGGCGACCAGCGATTCCGGCAGCGGCTGAAAACGAATGAGTTGTGCGCGGGAGCGGATGGTCGGCAATTGCCGGTCAGCGCTGGTGCTGATCAAAATCAGGACGCTGTGTGGTGGCGGTTCTTCGAGCGTTTTCAGTAGACAATTGGCCCCTTCCTGGTTCAAGTAGTCGGCGTCGTCAATGACCGCCACTTTCCGCCTTCCGCGGAACGGCCGCAGGGCCAAATTGAACAGCAGGGAATTGTGGACCGGCCAGTCGGGCTCGTCCCCTTTGAGCAATCCCAGCGGAATAAAACTTTTCCCCGGCGGCCGAGAGACGAATAGAAAATCTGGGTTTGTGCCGGCCAGAACCTGCACGCAGGCCGGGCAATGGCCACAGGGATCGAGCAAACGTTCATCGCGGGTTTCGCACAAAAGTGCTTGAGCCAGCCGCATGGCAAACGAGCGCTTGCCGATTCCCTCCGGGCCGACGAATAAAAACGTGCTGGCCAGCCGTTCTTGCGCCAGTGCAGCACGGAAATGGGCTACTACATCGTCGTGACCTTCAAGCTGGAGCCAGGCCATGGATTGCCAAGGGAAGTGAAGCCAGAAAACGAAAGGACGTTATGGCCCCAAGCATCGCACACGTCGATTTGTAATGCCATCCCCTTTCCGATTGCCGTACGAGCGGAGACAATTCACGCCCGAGTAGTAAAGCGCGAAGGAAATCGGGCCCAGGTCGCGCCGTTATTTTTGGAAGAAAGTATGAAAGAAAGTAGTTGCAGTGCCTCCCTTCTCAGCAGAAAATACAAGCGGAACACAAGTGGGGCAACGAGCATGGCCACAGGCGGAAAGTGTGGCTCTCCGTCATCCAGCGAGGGGACCAACTCGCGAGATGACCGTGTGCGCCGCGGAAGGAACTCGCGATGAAAGATAACGACTGGCTCTCCTCGCCCGGAGGCGTTGTCAGCCGAGAGGTCGGCGAATTGGCGCCGTTGGCGACATGGTGGCGCTACGGAGTGCCGCTGGCGGTATTGATTCTGGGATTGGCCGGCACGGTGTGGGCGTATTTTTGGGCCGTGCAACTTGTTCACGCGCGCGCCGAACAAGCCTTTCTAGCGGAAACGAACTTGATTGCGCCATCGCTGGCTCGGGCTTTGCGGCAACTCCCTGACACCTCCGATAGTTCGTTGAACGACGTTGTTTCCCCCATTGAACTGCAATCGGTGGGCGTGGAATCGGCCTATGAGATTGATCCCAAAGGGGAGCGGAAGTTGGTTTATCCGTATGCGGCTTCGGCAACGGCAACGGAAAAGGCTTCCAACGCCGCGCTGTTCCATCGCCGTGCACCGATTACCCAGCGCGATCGAACTTGGGATTTTTCGTTTTATTCGCTGCCGGAGTTTGAAAACGCGGAGATAGACCATCTCACGCCGCAAGTCGTGTTGTGGGGCGGGGTGATGCTGAGCATCTTGATGTCTGGCATTTTGTGGTCGGGGGGCGCACGCCGGGCGGCGGCCATTGCGTTGGCGCGGCGCGTGACGGTGTCGCTACGAGAAAGCGAGCAGCGACTGCAGGCAATTTTGGACAACACTTCCAACGTGGTGTACATGAAGGATCCGCTCGGGCGGTACGTGCTGGTGAACCGGCGTTTCGAACAGTTGTTCAAAAAGTCGCGGCAGGAAGTACTGGGCAAGAGCGACCAGGAATTGTTTCCATCAAACGATGCCAATGCCTACCGCGAAAACGATCAACGGGTTTTAGCAACCGGACTGCCGGTTGAGGTGGAAGAGCCCGTGCAGCATGACGATGGCTTGCACACTTATATTTCCAACAAATTTGCGCTACTCGATCCGCAAGGGCAGCCCTATGCAGTGGGAGGCGTGTCGACTGACATTACGGCCCAGAAAAACGCCGAACAGGCTTTGCGCGATGCGGAAGCGCGTTTCTATTCCCTGGTCGAAAATTTGCCGCTGCGCACTTGGAGCAAAGATTTGCAAGGGCGATTCACCTTCGCCAATCGAAACCTGTGCCGCAGCCACGGCCGACCGCTGGAGGAAATTGTCGGCAAGAACGATTTTGATTTCTCGCCGCCGCATTTGGCGGCCAAATACCAGCGCGACGATCACCGGGTGGTCGATTCCAAGCAGGTGTTCGAGGCCATTGAGGAATTTCAAGGCAGCGACGGCAAAAAGCGGTACATTCAAGTCTTCAAGGCGCCGGTGCTCAACGCACAAGGTGATGCCGTCGGCACGCAAGGCATGTCGTGGGACGTAACCGATCGTGTGTTGGCGGAAAAAGCTACGCAGCAGGCGAAAGATGCGGCCGAAGCGGCGAATCGCGCCAAAAGCGTATTTGTGGCCAACATGAGCCACGAAATTCGCACGCCCATGAACGGCATTATCGGCATGTCGGAACTGCTGCTGGATATGCCCCTCACCAGCGACCAGCGCGAATACGTGATGATGGTCAACGAATCGGCCGATTCGCTGCTGAGCCTCATCAACGACGTGCTCGATTTGTCGAAAGTGGAAGCCGGCAAGCTGGACTTGGAGTTCATTCCCTTCGAACTAGGCGAAGTGCTGGGGGACGCCTTGAAGTTGCTCGCGCTGCGGGCCGACAAAAAAGGGCTGGAGCTGGCCTGGCGCATGCAGCCCGATGTGCCGGAAGTGGTGGTGGGCGATCCGGCACGGCTGCGGCAAATCATCATCAACCTGGTCGGCAACGCCATCAAATTCACCGACCGTGGAGAAGTAGTGCTGCGAGTGCAAACGTTCAAAGAATCTGGCGCTCCGACGATCAGTGCCGCCGCGGCGCCCGGCCAACAGCTTTCTTCGGCCGCTCCGCACACAGCGGCCACAACGGCGGGCAGCGCCTTCGCAGACGGCGGGGGTAATCGTTCGTCTACCGAAAGCGGCGGGTTTGCCATTCTCACGCAGCAGCGCGCGGCGGCCCTATTTGGTCGGCAAGTCGTGCTTCAATTCAGCATTGTCGATACGGGCATTGGCATTCCGGAAGAAAAGCAGCGATTGGTGTTCGAGGCATTCGAGCAGGCAGATTCTTCCACCACGCGCCGTTACGGCGGCACCGGGTTGGGCCTAACCATTTCCAGCAAAATTGTCGAGCTGCTGGGGGGCCGATTGTGGTTGGAAAGCACGGCAGGCGCCGGCAGCACGTTCCACTTCACGGCCCGGTTTGGACTGCCGGCGGAAGTTCTCGACGACGAACCCCACGATCAGCCCTGGCAGGAATTGCGCGATTTGCGAGTGCTAATTGTCGACGATAACGCCACGCATCGCGGAATTCTTAACGAAATTATGCATAGCTGGGGCATCGCTGCCACCAGCGTGGCCAGTGCCGATGCCGCCGTGGCGGAATTGCGTGGCGGAATTGCCGCGGGCCGGCCGTTTCAGCTCGTGTTGGTCGATGCCGCCATGCCCGGCCATGATGGCTTTTGGCTGGCCGAGCAAATCGGCAGCGACACCAACCTGCGCGCCACTACCATTATGATGCTCAGCGCGATGCGCCGACCGGACGATTCGGAACGCTGCCGGCGCTTGGGAATTCAAGCCTATTTGGCCAAGCCTATTAAGCCTTCCGAACTGCTCGATGCCATGATGGCGGCGCTGGGGCCGCTGGTAGAACATGAAACGCATGCGGAGGCCATGCCGCACGAAGCCGCCCTTCCCCAGCGGTCGCTCCATGTGCTGCTGGCGGAAGATAGCCCGGTAAATCAACGTGTGGCCATGGCGATGCTGGAAAAAGGGGGCCACCGTGTGACCGTCGCTTCCAATGGCCGGCAAGCCATTGCAATTTTCAAAAAGCAGCCGTTCAACTTAGTGTTAATGGATGTGCAAATGCCCGAGATGGACGGTTTGGAAGCCACGCGTGCCATTCGAGAATACGAACAATCGGCGGGAGGGCACGTGCCGATTGTGGCTCTTACGGCCCATGCGATGAAGGGAGACCGCGATCGCTGCCTGTCGTCGGGCATGGATGCCTACGTGACCAAGCCCATTCGTTCCAAGGAACTAATGCGCGTGATTCATTCGGTCGTTTCAGCCACGGCCGGCGGGCCGCCGCCGTCGGAAGAAAAGTTGCCGGAGACGCCGGCCGGCAACGGTTCGCCCGGCAGCAGCAACAACGGCATCAATTGGCGGCAGGCGCTGGAATCGCTGGACGGCAATCGGCAGCTTTTAGGTGAACTGATCGATATCTTCCGGGAAGAGTGTCCGAAGTTACGCGGTGAAATTGGAACCGCAATTGACGCCGGCGATTTACCCGGTCTGCGGCGAGCGGCACATACCTTGAAAGGAGCCCTGGGGCACTTGGCGGCCGGAAGTGCGCAGCAGTTGGCCCAGCAAGTGGAAGATTTGGCGCGGGGGCAAAATCTGCAGGGGGCAATTATTCTCTGGCCCCGGCTCCAGGCCGAGCTGGATCAACTAACCCCGGCATTGGCGGAATTTGCCAAGCAGCCGTGCTAAGTGCGGTAAGCTGTGTTTTAGCCCCAGCGATTGAGCGATTCGTGGTAGCAGGATGCTCATAGCATCCGGGTCCGGAAGGCGTGGCCTTCCGGCTATGTTGAAGATGCTACAAAAATACGAGATGCACACTAATCCCATTATTCGGCTAGTTGACCGCGGCGCGGTTTTGCCCCACACTGTTGGTTTGGAACCGCTCATCTCGTCATCGTGACCCGGGGTGTACCATGCCTACGGTACTGGTTGTCGACGATTCGCCGGTTGACCGGCGCTTAGCCGGCGGCATTTTGGAAAAATGTTCAGGCTTGAAAGTCGAATATGCGACCAACGGCGCCGAGGCGCTGGAGAAAATTCAAAATTCGCCGCCTGATGCCGTGCTGACCGATTTGCAAATGCCAAAAATGGACGGCTTGGAATTGGTGGGGGCCGTGCGCAGCCGATTCCCCTTGGTGCCGGTCATTTTGATGACGGCCCACGGCAGCGAAGATATTGCCGTGCAAGCGCTGGCCCGCGGCGCATCTAGCTACGTGCCCAAGCCCAAGCTGGCGCAGGAATTGCCCGAGGTGCTGGAATCGGTGTTGGCGGTTTCCAAAGCCGATCGGCACAACGAGCGGCTCGGAGAATGCCTGCACCGCACCGCTAACGATTTTGTCTTGGATAATGACACCGCGTTGGTGTATCCGCTGGTCGATCATTGCCAACGGCTGGTCACGCGCATGAAATTGTGCGATGAAACCGGCCGCATTCGCGTGGGGATTGCCCTGGAAGAGGCGCTCTTGAACGCTTTGTATCATGGCAACCTGGAATTGTCGGCCGATCAACTTCGCGAAGCCCGCAGCGGCATGATCAGCAACGGCAATGGAAATTTGATCGAGCAGCGCCGGAAGCAGGCCCCGTATCGCGATCGGCGAATTCATTTTCAGGTGTCGGTTAGTCCGAAAGAGGCGAGTTTTGTCATTCGCGACGAAGGCCGGGGCTTTAATCCGGCCGACGTGCCCGACCCGACCGATCCGGCCAATTTGGAGCGGGAAAGCGGTCGTGGCTTGCTGTTGATGCGCACTTTCATGGACGACGTGCAATACGCGGCAGATGGGCGGCAAGTGACTTTGATTAAGCGCCTGGACTCGGCGAAATGACGGGCAGCCCACGCCCGCCCGACTGACACAGTCGGGCTATTTAGCTTTATTCCGGTTATGGCGGCAAAAAAAGTTGCCGTTTTGCAGCACGTTGCCATTTTGCAACCTAGCTTTGCATAACCGGCGCGTAAGCTTGCGCGCTGGGCACCGTCGGTATAAGCGTCACCACCGGCTCCCTGAGAATTGCTTAGGCCATGCAGGCTCGTTTGGCATTCACCGCGGCATTTGTGCTTTTGACAGCTGCGCCGTGGGTTGCGCGTGCTTCCGATGGCCGCTTTCCGGCCGAACGTCCGGCCATTGGGATGGCGCCTGGAAATCCACTGACGAATGCCCTGGACTTTTCTTTGGTCGAACGCGAATTGTTCCTGGATTGCGCGGATGGGGGGCTGCACCGGTTATCGCTCGTGGATGCGGCTTTAATTGCCAGCGGCGTGGAAGATGCAGCAGGAATGAATCGTTATCGCCAGCAGTTTTTTGCAGCGTGCGATGAAGCGGCTGCCTTGGCGATGCATGCTGAAAGTCCGCTCTTGCGGATTGAAATAATTCACCATGTTTTGCACGAGCGATTGCTTCAGGGTGGGTACAACGCCAATGCCACGAATTTGGCCACGACCTTGCAAACCGGCGTGTACAACTGTGCCAGCGCCACGCTGCTATTTGTCGCTCTGGCGGCGGAGTTAAACATTCCCGCGCAAGCGATCGAGCTGCCCGGGCACGTCCGGGCCGTTGTCGATTGCGGCGGCCAGCAGTACGAAGTGGAAGCGACCTGCCCGGTGTGGCAAGCGGCAGTGCGGAAATACATCGCCGACTTGCAGGCAATTGGCACGGCCCGTGCTGTTTCGCCTTGCGGACTAGTGGCCATGATTTACTACAACCGTGGTATTGATGCGTTCAACGAACGGCGCTTTGCAGAGGCCGTGGCGGTCAATCGCAAGGCACTGCTGTTGGATTCAGAGAATTTGCTGGCGCGAGAAAATTTGTTGGCGGCCATCAACAACTGGGCACTGGCTTTGTGCGATGCCCACCGTTTTGCCGAGGCGGAAACGTTGCTGACGGAGGGAGAACAATTTGACCCGCAGCACGCGGCCTTCTTTCACAATGCCGCGCATGTGCAGCAGTTGCGCATGCAAACGTCAACGGTTGCCCCTTAGTACGAACCGTCTTGCAGCGGATAAAACGATTGCCAACTGACGCCGGCCACGGTGTGTGACCAAGTGGTGGCCTTCATGCCGTCAGGTGTCATTAACATGCAATAAGTCGGGTAATCAATATCTTCGCGCAGAAATCTTGTGCTGGCATCTGCGAAAACGACTACCACTCCACCGGGATGATTGCTCGACGGCCGCGCTGCGTAGTTGCTGTTCACGGTCGGCACTGTCGGAGGATTAACAGGCGCCGTTAAGGCGTCGGATGGATTGGCAGGCCAGCCGAGGCTGCCCGGATCGTAATCTCCCTTGGCGCCATTGATTCCGGCCACAACATAAGGAGGCGCCGTGTTAGTTGGATAGCTTGGCGGATTCGCCGAGTTAGCAGTGGAGGTATCCCACCAGATAAATCCGGCGCCGCGCTCCCAGCAATCGCCATATTGTTGCTGATTCAAGTACGATAACCACTGGCCTTGTTGCGCCGCTGTGACAGTTCCCGCGGTAGTGGGTACGGTAAGCAAGGGAATCGTGTTATTGGTTGAATCGTAAGCGGTGTAAAAATGAGCGTCGAGATTTTCTGTAAACATCAGCGTTGTTGACCGCGAATCTCTGAAGTCCACTTTCACTTTCGGTTGAACTACTGTCACGCTCGGCGGCGTGCCGGCGATGACTGTAACCGTCGCTCCTAAAACAGCATCTTGGAAAATGCCATTGGCGGTCGATTCGATGGGAAATGGAGGCGGAGTCCAAGTGGGCAGAGGGTTTCCACCAATGTTGACCGTGTACGTACCGGATGAGTTAGGAGCTGGGGAATCGATCAAGCCTGTATTCGCCACATAACTGGTCCAAGGGCTGGTATGCCCTTGAATGGTACTGTCGCTGGGGCAAACAGAAATATCCCAATACGGCAATTGCGGAGTGGCGCTCGTCGATTGGCCCATCGCGCCGGTGGTGATGGCCTGATAAACATCGGGCCGCATGTGCTGCATGAGGATGACTTGCCAGTTGACCACGGCCAGATCTGTAGTATTTCCCGTGGTGGCATCGGTCACTTTCAAAATCTGTCGATAGCCCGGAAAATAGCCGTCATCTGTGTGGAAAAAGTTGTGTTCGTGCATGGCGAGCGCGAAATTCCGCTGATTGTTCATGCACGTCACACGGTGTGCCGCCTCGCGCGCACTGTTTACGGCCGGGAACAATAGCGCCGCCAACATGCCGATAATGGTGATTACCACCAGCAATTCCACGAGCGTGAAGGCGGGCCGGTTCTGTTTTTTGACGTTCCCTAAGATGTGCCCTGCATGCAGGGAGAGAACATCGAATTTGCGCAGTTTCATACGCCGTTCCTCTTCTTTCAGGCCCGGATGGGGAAAGCTGCCTGCCCAACTCATTATTTCACATCTGCGCCGAAAACGCCAGTAAAAATAAGGTCACAGGCAACTTGATTTTACACGGCCGAATTGCCGGACTGAAACAACCGGGCTCGATGCGCGGGGCCGCGCTTCCAAAAATCGGCCTGCAAAGCCGTTGTTTGGTCGGAGATTCGCCGGCGGCAGATTCTGCGTGGGATGGGCTGAGGATGAGAGCAACGAGCCGTTTTCGGACGTTTCCGGGGCGGGTCCGAGAAAACAATCGATTGCTACTGGCGTGGCGCTTGCGGGGTGCCGCTTGCGGGCCTTGCGTAGTAGTGCAGATAGTCCATATAGGTAGTTACATGGCCGGTGCCGCGGATTTCGCTGGAAATGCCCCGGCGTTCAGGCCCCGTCAAGCTTGTTTGCTGTTGCTTTTGCAAGCTTTGAAGTTGTTGCTGTTGTTGAAGATTGGTTTGTTGTTGCTGAATAAATGGCTGAACCAGCGTTTGGTAGGCGCCAGGAACGTTTCCGCCACCACCCTGGCGAGTCGTTAAATTCAAATACGGGCTGACAGTTGGCGAGGATTGAGTATTCGAAAAGGGTTGTTGTGCCGCGGCGGTCGACAACATGCCTCCCATTGCCAGTGCGGCAGAACTGACACACATGAGCAAGTATTTCATTTCGACCTCCGCGTAGATTGTCCCACAGAATTTTATCTTACTTCAATCTGCAGGCAAATGGTTTTTGAATAAAATCAAGAATCACCGTGAATTTGGGACGCAATCAGACAGCGTAACTCGTGTTCAAAGGGCCCTGTCTACAGACCTGCTGGGGCGGAGGGTAGGGAGCGGATGTTTTGGATGGTTTGGGCGCCGAGCAAGGTGGTGCCGAACATGCGTTCGAACGGATTGAGCATTTTGTTGACCAGCGAATCCAGCGCGATCATGTGATCTTG